>CAYIKA010000036.1:0-2277 GCA_964363905.1 uncultured Candidatus Saccharibacteria bacterium | reverse complement strand
TTCCACTCCCCTTCCTGACGCGCGAGGCGCGTCGCATCCTTGGGGTCATGCAGCAGCTTCTCCACGATGCGCTCCATGCGCACACCCTGCGAACCCTTTATAAGAACCACATCCCCTTTCTGTATCAAATGCGTAAGCGCGTCTGCTGCTTCAACTGCCGTATCAAACGAAAGGGCTTCGGCCTCTCCGAGACCATGCGCTATTGCCGTACTACGCATAGCGCGCGCACGCGTACCTACCGTGATCAGTACATCTACTGATGTTGCGGCGAGCTCCCCGATGCGTTCGTGCTCAGCAACTGAGTACCGACCGAGCTCAAGCATGTCACCGAGGACCGCAATCTTACGTCCGACATTCTGTATGAGCACAAAAGAAGCGAGAGCTTCCTCGACGGCCGCTGGCGATGCGTTATAGGTGTCATCGATGAGAGTGCTTTGATTTTTACCGGGAAGCACGCGTGCGCGGCCGGGTGGTGGCGCGTAAGACGCAAGGCCCTTAAGCGCTTGCTTGGGTGATATGCCAAGCGCACCCGCAACCGCGAGCGCCGCCGCCGGTGCATAGAGCTGCTGCAGACCGAGCACTCCCGGCGCATGAATGTCATACACCGTGTCTTCTACCAATACTTCGCCCTTCATGCCTATTTGATCAGCGTCGGTGAGAAATTCTGCAGCCTCAATGTGTATGCGCGCATCAGGCGCATACCCGTATGAAATAGTGGTGGTGTGGAGACCCTTTGCCATGGTGCGTGCGTACACGTCGTCTGCGGAGAGAATGAGCGGCGCCCCGTGCGGAAGCGCGCGTGCGGGTGCAAACTCTTCTTCGCGCACCTCTGCTGGCCCCTCATAGGCTTCGACATGCACCGGCATTTCTGGCAGACGCGTCACGACGACTATGTGCGGTGTTGCGATACGCAAAATGCGCTCCAGGTCCCCTGGGTGATCGGCACCCACCTCAAGTACTAAAAGCTTCGGATAGTGATTGGGAAGAATAAGAAGACAGAATGCTTCGATGAAAACCCCGAGCCAGCCACAGAAACTACCCCAGGGCGTTTTGGCTCCTATGATAGTGAGTGGCACGCCGAGCTCCGAGTTGTAGCTCTTCTCGCTCGCGCGCAGATAGAACTCCCCCGACAGCGCAGCAGCTATGGCGTCCTTGGTGGAGGTCTTCCCCACACTGCCAGTCACCATAACAACCTGTGGCTTGTAGCGACGCAAAATCCCACGAGACAACATAATCAGGAGTGAGGAGACGACGTTGCGTAGGAAGGATTTCATAAAGAGTTGCCGGAGCGCTTACTCCGCGATAGTAGCCCTATCGGGCGGAATTTCATA
This sequence comes from uncultured Candidatus Saccharibacteria bacterium, assembly GCA_964363905.1. GTDB lineage: Bacteria > Patescibacteriota > Minisyncoccia > Phycocordibacterales > Phycocordibacteraceae > C7867-001. The sequence continues at coordinate 946 of CAYIKA010000036.1, read as the reverse complement.
GTAGTTCGTCAAGAAGTGGGTCAGCTCCATGAACGGCAGCGTCAGAGTTTCGGAGGCGTACTGCACGCCCTGCGGTTCACGCGTATACAGAAGAATAATGAACCTTGCGTCATACGCGGGGAAATAGCCGAAGAAAGAGTGGTGATACAAATTCGCGTAGTACTTCCCTCCTGGCCCCGCAATCTGCGCCGTACCCGTCTTGGCGGCCACGGTCATCTCCGGAATTTTGACGGTGCCGTTTGCAAGCTTGGTATCCACGACTTTTACGAGCATGCGGGTTGTCTCTTCGGTTGCCTTGTCAGAAAACACGCGCTCAGGTGTGCCCCAGGACAATTTTTTCTCGAGCCCGTTCTCAAGCTTAATCGCGCGGACGATATGCGGAGTCACCACCTGTCCGTGATTTGCGAGTGCGCCCATCGCCTTCACCATTTCGACCGGCGTCTGCGCGATACCCTGACCGAAGGATGCGGTCGCATACTCGACGTCACGCGGACTCTTCAGAATGTTGTTGATGTCGCCGGGAATTTCGCTCGGTAGATCGATACCGGTCTCTTCACCCATACCGAGTGCTTTGAAGTAATTGCGGAAGCGCTCATGACCCGTCTGAAGCGCAATAAAGGTGGCACCCATGTTGAGCGACTGTGAGAGGATTTCCTGCATGGGCGTAATGCCGCGCGCCTTCAAGTCGTAGTTGCAGAACTTCTTGTTGTTGAGTGTCTGGCAGCCCGTGTCGTTATAGGTCGTCTCCGGGGTAATCGCACCCGAGTCGAGGCCGGCAGTCATGGTGAGCGCTTTGACGATCGAGCCGAACTCGTAGCGGTGTTCTACGAGCGGATTACCGAAGTGCGCCGGGTCTCCGTTTGCAAAGTCATTCGCATCAAACGATGGTACTGTGTCCATCGCAATAATTTCACCGGTCTTGGGGTCCATGATGATGCCGCCGGTT
>CAYIKA010000035.1:2891-5101 GCA_964363905.1 uncultured Candidatus Saccharibacteria bacterium | reverse complement strand
ATCACATCCGGCTATAGATCACCCGCAGATCAGGAAGCCGCATGGAATCAAAACGGTTGCAGGCTCGTAAACGGGAAAGCTGTCTGCAGCACGCGTACGGCTGCGGTGCCGTGCTCGCTCGGTGGCAATGGTTCAAACCATACACGCGGTACTGCCGTAGATATCAGGCTTAATGCAGGCGTATATGACTGGCTCGCGCGCAATGCGTCCAGGTTCGGGTTCTACAACAAGCTTTCGAACGACCTGCCGCACTGGTCGGATACTGGCCGCTAGTCGGTCGAAGTGAGACGTGCGAGCCACGCCTTCTGATGGCGGGCATAGTGCCAGAGCTTTATTGCCAGCGTCGGGATGAGGCTGTCGTAGTCGCGTTCGCCACGCAGATATTCACCAATGATGCGGTATTCGAGACCGAGTTCATGGAGACGTTCGTCGCCCACATGCGCACGCACGCGCTCTACTTCCTCTGCGAGGCCCCGCTCAAATGCCTGCACGAGCCTCGTCTCCAGTCGTGCCCGTAGTTCCTCGCGTTCAGGATTAAGTACGATCCACTCCGCGGCGTAGAGGGGAACGGAGTCGCTTCGTTCCGGTACCTGTCCGTGCACTGCAATAATTTCAAGAGCGCGAATAAGCCTGCGCTTATTTTTTTGATCAATGCGAGCCGCTCGACGTGGGTCTTTGTCCCGTAGTTCTTCGAAGAGGGAATCGATACTTCTCTCTTCGAGCGCATCGCGAAGTTCCTGGTCAGGTGGTGTCTGACCCGGGAGCCCGTACAAAAGTGCGTCGAAGTAAAAATGCGTGCCGCCTGCGAGTATGGGACGCTTGCCGCGCGCACGGATAGACGAGATTACTTCAGTTGCGTCGCGCACAAAATCGTTTGCGCTATAGGTCTCGCGAGGGTCCAAAATGTCGATGAGGTGGTGGGGAATGCCATCCATTTCCTCTTTGGTAATTTTCTCCGTGCCTATGTCGAGCATGGTGTATACCTGCCTCGAATCCACCGATATGACTTCCCCGTCGAGTTCCTTCGCAAGCGCGATAGCACGCGCAGATTTACCCGACGCAGTCGGGCCAATAACGCATATAAGGGGTAACTCGTCGCTCATGGGTCGTAAGTAGCCAAAATGCTATCATGGTATTTCTAAACCCCTAGACCTATGGCAAAAGAACAGAAAAGCAATTATTGCGAGCAGTGCGGCGATTTTCATGACGCCTACCGCGAATACCTATCGTCGGTGCGTATCGGAGAGGCAGTGCCTGATTACGAATTCGAGGCATTTCAGAACGACGAGGCAAAGACGATGAAGTTTTCTGACTTCCGCGGTAAGTGGATCGTGGTCATGTTCTATCCGGCAGACTTCACCTTTGTGTGTCCTACCGAGCTTGAGGAAATGGCGGCGCACTACCCAAAGATCAAAGAGATGAATGGCGAGGTGATTTCATTCTCGACCGATACCGTCTGGGTGCATAAGGCATGGCACGAAACATCACCGGCAATTAAGAAGATCGACTTCCCTATGGGCGCTGATCCGACTGGCAAGATTGCGAGTGCGTTCGGCGTACTCATCGAAGGAGGGGACTTGCCGCTCGTTGCAGACGAAGGTCTCGCGCTTCGCGGCACCTTCCTCATCGATCCAAACGGCATTCTGCGCACGATGGAGGTGCATGACAACTCTGTTGGACGTGCAGCAAGCGAGACGGTGCGCAAACTAAAGGCGGCGCAGTTTGTAGAAGCAAACCCTGGCATGGTGTGTCCGGCGGGGTGGGAAGAAGGTGACTCAGGTATGCAGCCTGGCATGGACAAAGTCGGCAAGATATAAGGCGAGCAGTCCAAAAGCACCAGCTGCGGCGTTGCGGGTCCCGACGTGCTCATCCGTCGTACTTCTAGTACGCCTCCTTCGCACGTCTCCCGCGCCTTGTATCTGGCACTTTTGACTCTACTCGCAATACAAATACACAAACCCGGCGGCTCTCACGAGTCGCCGGGTTTGGTTGCGTTTGAAAGGGAGTCAACGTAAGGTGGCGGAAGATTGTTTAACCTGGTTGTCTCATAAGGAGAAAGACATGCCTTCGTTACTGTCACTCATGCCGATTGGTACGTCGCCGCGCCAAATCATTACGCGCTGCGGTGGATTCTACGAATGTCCGCGCGACGGCGCCGGCAGACGGATTGGTCCCTTGGTTGGCTATGCTGGCCGAGACAAAAATGGTCG
>CAYIKA010000035.1:0-2791 GCA_964363905.1 uncultured Candidatus Saccharibacteria bacterium | reverse complement strand
GCGACTCCGGAGTCACGCGAGGTATCGCACTTCGAAATGGGTCGACACGTTATCGAGCGGGGCGATCAGGTGGTGATTATCGAAGACGTGTGCAACAACTTCAGCAGCACTTCTATGTTGCGGCATGAGATCGAGCGACATGGAGGTCAGGTAGTCGCGATTGTCTGCTTCCTCAATCGCTCGCCAGAATATCGTAAGGCGTATGAGAATATTCCGATTATCGCCTGCTGGAACGAAGCAATGCCTGAGTACAGTCAGGACGACCCGGAAGTCGCGAGCGACATAGCAGCGGGAAATGTGGTCTGGAAGCCAAAGGTGGAGTGGGAACGTCTCATGGAGGCGACGTGCGCTTCAGCATAAAAGATTGGGCCCGAACGTTTTTGCGTTCGGGCCCTTATTCGTGACTGCTATTCTGTAGCCAACACGCACGGCCCGCGCCTTAGCGCCGACCGTGCGAGATTGCGTGCGAAGCGATCAGGACACACGGGCGTTCTTGCTCGAGGCCGACGCCGCAGATGCCGGTGCACGCTGTTTAGAAAGATCGAAACCCTACGTACGGATTTAGTCACGTATCGCCCCCTGGTTGTAGCACTATTCAATTATAGCACCACTACGCATAAAAGTCAATTGTGCCGGAGGAGGGAATCGAACCCTCAACCCTTGCGGGAGCGGGTTTTGAATCCGCCGCGTATACCAATTCCGCCACCCCGGCATGTTTGAACTACCCTAGCATTTTACCCTGTCTTTTACACGGGTATTCTACCCGCTTCTTCTACACCGATGGTACAATGCGATCATGAATTTTTTCGGGGGTGAAGACGAGAACAAGAAAACCGCATATGACGGCCCAACCAAGTACGATTCGGTGTACTGGGTAGCAGTCGATCGTATCGAACCAAACCCCTTCCAGCCGCGCAAAGAGTTTGAGGAGGCCGCCCTTAAGTCGCTCGCAGAATCCATTCGTCAGTACGGCGTGCTTCAGCCGCTTGTGGTGACCCGCAAGGAAGTCGAGAAGAATGACGGGGGACTCCAGAGTGCCTATGAACTCATTGCTGGTGAGCGTCGTCTGCGCGCATCGAAATTAATTGGCCTCAAGGAGGTTCCGGTGATCATCCGTCAGGGCGAGCAGTCCGACAAGATGAAGCTTGAGCTCGCCATCATCGAGAACCTGCAGCGCGAAGACTTGAACGCAATTGATCGCGCCAAGGCACTTCAGCAGCTTATGGAAGCGTTCGGTCTCTCGCACTCAGAAATAGGTGCCAAGGTTGGTCGCAGTCGCGAATACGTCTCTAACTCCATCCGTCTGCTTGCGCTTCCGCAGCAGATTCAGCAGGCCGTTATCGACAAGGAAATCACCGAGGGTCATGCGCGCGCTCTCCTCATGCTTCAGGATCGCACCCAGGAGCAGGAGACCTTGTTCAAAGAGATCATGCTCAAGAAGACCTCGGTGCGCGTTGTGGAGCAGCTCGCTCGCCGTATTGCGACCGACAAGATTCGTAAGCACGACAAAACGCCTGAGCTCATGCAGCTTGAGAAGAGTCTCACCGAGACGCTTGGTACCCGCGTGCTTATCGAAAATCGCCCTAAGGGCGGCCGTGTCATGATTGAATTCTTCTCGCCTGAAGACCTCTCGCATATTGTGGCGGCGCTCGCTGCGCAGCAGGCAAGTCAGCTCGAGGCGCAGATGGCCGAGGAAGAAGTGCCTGTTGCGGTCCCTTCAGCAGAGCCCGTTATCTACCCCAACACCACGCAGGTGGATGCACTCCCCACAGAAACTGCACCAGCTGCCGAGGAAGATCTCTACTCCATCAAGAACTTCAGCGTTTGACATACCTCCGCTCCTTACCTAGGATGCGGCTAGATTGAAACAATGGGAGAGAGTTATGAATAGTGTTGAAAGCTCAGTTCAAGTCGAAGCTGTATCTACGAAAACAAATGTCGCAGATCGGATACTCATAGCATTAAAGGTGCATAAAGACGCCATTGCTGAGAAACAGTCAAAAATTTGGGTAACCGACAACGAAGCAATAAAAGACGCTCGCACGCAAGAAATTTTCCGCAATCGTGCTCTGTACGAGGTATACGAAAACCTTTTTTTGTTTGTGAATCAAGATGTGTTGCTAACGGATGATCAGTGGGACTACGTAAAATGTCTCGTGGAGGCAGTTCATCAGCCGCCAGCTTCTTTTTGGGATATTAAGTCCAGAATTCTACGAATCATCTCTCTGATTAATTGCATACATTGAAATGCAGCACAAAACCCCCGCGGTTACGCGGGGGTTTATTTTTTCTTTCTTTTTTTTGGAGCGTTTATCTTCTTCTTTCGATCAATTTTACTTTCAAGCTTTCGCGCCTCCTTACGTCGCTCTTTCTTTTCAGTGCGTATAGGGTCGCGCACGGGTGGGCGTTCGTGCTCTTCAAGCGCCGCACGGATATGTTTACGGGCAATTGAGGTCTTCACAAAGTCGAGCCACTTACTCGTTGGGTGCGCTGAATCACGGCGAATAATTTCGACAATGTCGCCATTACGTAAGTACGTATCAAATGACACCAATTTCCCGTTTACCTTTGCGCCCTGCATATGGTCCCCAAGATCAGAATGGATGGCGTAGGCAAAGTCTGCGGGTGTGGACTCAACCGGAAGGTCAATCACGTCGCCCCTTGGCGTGAATACAAACACGCGGTGGGAGAAGAAGTCGGACTTCAGACCTTCGACGAAATCATTTGGGCCTGCAACTGACGCGTGCGCGTCTGCAAGCTCGGTGAGCCAGCGCGGAATGTCCGCACTTTT
>CAYIKA010000034.1:1665-5299 GCA_964363905.1 uncultured Candidatus Saccharibacteria bacterium | reverse complement strand
GGCTCGATTGGCATCGGTGCTGGAGCGGGCTCTTCAGCGACCGGAGCGGGCGTAGGGCGACGCATGAGATCGTTGAAGATCTTGCCGCGGGTCTCCTGCTGCTCTTCAGCAGGCATTGCAAAGAGTGAGCGCTCGATGCCTTCGTTGATGGCGTCGTGCTCAGACTCAGGGAATCCAGTCGCAATGACGATGATGCGGATCTGACCCTTCTTGAGCTTCTCGTCGCGCATGATACCGAAGATAACTTTGGCGTTTTTGTCGACGGAGTCCGAAACCACCTTTGCGGCTTCCTGCACTTCGAGGATACCGAGGTCGTCGGCGCCCGCGACCACGAAGAGGACACCCTTGGCGCCCGTGATGGAAACATCGAGGAGTGGGGAATTGACGGCCATAGCGGCAGCATCCTGTGCGCGACGATCGCCGTCGGCAATACCGATACCCATGAGTGCGGGACCCGCGGCCTCCATGATGGCCTTAATGTCGTTGAAGTCCGTGTTGATTTCTCCTGGCGTGGTGATGATGTCGGAAACACCCTCGACAGCCTGGCGAAGTATTTCATCGGCGAGTGCGAATGCGTTCTTGGCGGTGGTCTGTGCTTCGACAATGGAGAGCAGCTTGTCGTTTGGAATAACGATGAATGCATCGACTTCCTTCTTGAGTTCGGCGAGACCGCGCTCGGCGATTTCTTTGCGCTGGAGTCCTTCGAACGTAAACGGCTTGGTGACCACCGCAACGGTGAGTGCGCCAAGTTCCTTTGCAATCTTTGCAACGGTTGGTGCAGCACCCGTGCCGGTACCACCACCCATACCACAGGTGATGAACACCATGTCCGAACCCTGGAGCGCTTCTTGAATTTCCTGACGCGTCTCTTCTGCAGCACGACGACCAAGATCAGGATTCATGCCGGCACCAAGACCCTTGGTCAAATTTTTGCCGATATGAATCTTCTTCTTTGCGAGTGAACGATGAAGGTCCTGAGCATCAGTGTTGATTGCAATAAATTCAACGCCCTTCACCTTCGAATTAACCATGTGATTCACGGCATTGCTTCCGGAACCACCACACCCAACAACGCGGATGCGTGCGAACGTCTCGATTTCAGGGTCTACGCGCTTTGACATAAGAGAGATATAGGGCCGATAAGGCTGGGCAAATCATACCAGCTCCGGCTAGGATGCAAATAGTGACACGATACGCGAACCGTGCTCTAGAAAACGTACGAAAATAGGGAACTACGGCAGGAACTGGCGCAGAAAACCTTGGGCACCTGCCAGCATGTCGCTCATCTTCCGCTTCTTGGGGGTTTCCGTGTCTCCGGTGAGGCCCCAGAGTGCGAGACCGTAGGCGACCGCCCAGGTGGCGTCACGAACCTTTACGTCGGTGGTGAGACGCATGTCGGCAATGCGGGAAGGGAGGTTGAGTGAGCCCTTTGCGATGTCCGTGATGAGACCCTGACCCGCACCGCCGCCCGAAATAATAATACCGGCAGGAAGGGTGCGTCCGCGTCCGAGCTGCTTCAGGTGTTTGTCGATCAAATCAAACATCATACGAAAACGCGCGGTGATTATTTCTTCGACTTTGCGCTTTGGATACATGTTGCCGGAGAGTCGGCCGAGCTTCAGACGCTCCGCGTCTTCGAGTGAAACTTTGAATCCGAGCGCGAGGTCATCCGTTATGTGCGTGGAGCCCACGGGGAAGACTTTGACCGAGACGGGGAGGCCTTCGTCATACACAACTATGGAAACGGTCTCGGCGCCGATGTTGGCGAGTACGCAGCCCTTCATCTTCTGATCCTTGGTGAGGGTGACGTAGGAACCGGCAAGGGGAGACGCCATGCGGTCGATTACTTCCATCTCGGCGGCCTCGGTCACGCTCTCGAGCGTGTCAGCGTGCTGGGTGAGGCAGGTGACAAACAGGTAGTCAGCTTCGAGACGCGTACCCTTCATGCCTATAGGTTCACCAAGCGTCTTTACGCCATCTACGCGAAACTCAAGCGGGATTTCATGCAGCACGGTGCGGTTCAAAAAGTTGGGGCGCGCCGCTTCGCGCGCAGCCTCGCGGGTTTTCTCAATATCTAAATCAGTGATCTCTTGGTCCGCGCGCGAGATGACGGTTTCGCCTGCGCCACGCACTTCGTCGAGCGAGATACCGCCGATCGCGAGGAATGCACGCTTCAGAGGAATGCCCGCCGTCTGTTCCGCTTGGGTGCGCGCGGCACGTATGCTCTCTGCAGCGTCCTCAGGGTCCACCACGTAGCCATGACGCAGTCCACGGGTCTCAGACAGTCCGGTGCCGATGATACGCAACACGGGCCCCTCTGGAGCCCGCACCTCCTCAACGACCACCACTTTGGTGTGGTGCGTGCCGATATCAATGCCGGTTGCGATGCGTCGTGCCATGGGTAGGGATATTGTCGATGAGACGGGCAAGTACTGCCCGTTCCTGACTTTCCATTGTAGTGCCGTGGCGCCCTCCGGCCAAATGCATGAGGCCGTGGATAAACAAATATCCGACGAAAACGGAGTACGGCATGTCGTAGTCCGGCGCCTGTTTCTTCGCGACGGCAGGACAAATAATTATTTCGCCTGATTTGTGTCCCGACTGATACGAAAGAACGTTTGGTACGTAATCTTTGCCACGAAGCTTTTCGTTCAAGTGCTTGGCGCGGTCGGTGCCGGCAAACACAAGCGAGATATCCCAGCCCGGAAGCACGAGAGAGGCCGCCTGCGCATACGGGAAGCGCGGCGGGCGGGTCTTGGTGAAGTTGCGGGTATCGAGCGTGCTCATGAAGAAAGCATAACAAAAAAACCGAGGAGTGCTTCAAAAAAGTTTCAGATACGAGGCATGGGTGCGAGGGGAGGGAGGCGTACTAGAAGTACGACGAAGGCCCCTTGCGGGGCCCATAACGACGTAGCTGAACTTTTTTGGATTGCTCCCTAACGCTTGCGGGTCTTGCGTGCGGCGGGATCAATCTTGCCGAGCTTTACGAGTTCGTTGTACTCGGTCTTACGGGCGCCCGAGATGAGTGCGCGGGCGTGCTCAACGTTCTTGGACTTCGAGCGGGTGTAGTAGCGGCGCTTGCGAAGTGCACGAACCAGGCCGAGGCCCTGGCCACGGCGGGAAAAGCGGCGAATCAAAGAGGCTGAGCTCTCGTTCTTACCGCGACGAACCTCTACGCGTACTGCGTTTGTCATAAGCCTGAGACTACCATGCGGGGCCGTTTTTTGTCCAGATGAATAGTAAAAAGCGCTCGCGACCCGGGGGAGGGTGCGAGCGCTTGGGTCCTTTACGGACCGGTGTTCGAGGTGAGCTGATGGCCCACGAAGCCGATGAAGACCATGGCGGTCACGGCGGCTGCAGCGAAGATCTTGCCGTAGGATTCGTGCAGGAAGAGCCGCGCCTTCTCGTACTGGTCCGGCGGCGCGACCTTCGGAATCATCCAGACGACGATGCCGCAGAGGAAGAGAGTCACGACGGTCACGGCGATCTGGTTCGCCATCGCGACGTGCGTGGCTGCTTCCCAGAGGGCGAAGCCGGCAAAGATGATGAGGGTCACGACGAGTGCGGCGAACGTCCCGAGCATCTGCGCTCGTTCGATACCCGTATTTGGCATATTCATGAAGAACTCTCCGTG
>CAYIKA010000034.1:0-1565 GCA_964363905.1 uncultured Candidatus Saccharibacteria bacterium | reverse complement strand
GCAATCTTCATGCTCTCGCGCTTAGCTTCGTCGCCAATGTGTACGAACACGAAGCGTGGCGCACCTTTCTGCTTCACGGCCGCAATGGTGTCGCGACTCTCGACGTTGATGCGTACGACCGCACCGACCGATGGCACTGCAGTCTTGAAGAAGGGCTTGGCAAATTCGTTATAACGGGAGCCCCACGCATGCATGCCTTCAGGGCCTTGTATTTCAAAACACGTCTCTGCCCAGGTGCTGCCGCGCGAAAGAAGGGTTGGTGCGAGTTCGTACGAAGTGTCGGTCGACTCTAGGTATTCGAGCACACCCTCGAAGTGTTTGCGACTTGCTTCCGACAAGTGATCGGTCGGCGAGGGAAGCTCATCAGACTCGGGGCTCATCGCAAGGAGTTCTGCTGCAGCAAACACGTCGCCCTGTCGCGCAGATGCGACACAGTCCTCAGGAAGATTGGCACCCTGTTTGCGGAAGAACGAGGTAAGTTCGCGCGCAAAGCGACTTCGCGTCTCGCGGTCACCCATGGAGTTAAGGCGCAGACGCGTATCGCTCTTGGAGAGATCGCTCATCAATGAGCGCACGGCGCGAATGAGTACGGCGTCAGCAATAGCGTGCTCAACCCCAAGCACATGGAATTGCACGATGATGGTTTTGGGTGACGGGCGTCCCGCAGCAGCGTTGGTGTGCCAGAGGAAAATAGGTTGCGCAGGAGTCGGTGCGAGGCCGACGTCGCGTACGTGCTTCAGAAGCGCCGCGACTTCGCGCTGCGTAGGATCGAGGGCGTCGACGTTGATTGTGTCGGGGTAGGGAAGTTTGGAAGCGGCACCGCGCTTTGCATGTGCAAGGGATGCGAGCGGCTGGAAGCCGTAGTAGGTACCAATAGCGTGTGAGCGCTTGAGAATGTCGTCGGGGCGAAGATGAAGCGCGCTCATGACCTACTGTGTTTCTGCGACGCTGCCCGGAAGCACTCCCGTCTTGCCGGGTGGCAAGAGACGGATGAACGCGCGGCCCATCAAGTCTGAGCGAGGAAGGGGCCCCCAGATGCGAGAATCCGAGCTGCGTGGACGATTGTCGCCCATGACAAAGAATTCATCGTTGCCGAGTGTGCGGTCGAGGGTGTAGGTAGCGTCTTCGGCGACGACATACGACTCATCGAGGGTAATAGAGGTGCCGTCAGTCTTGGTGACGGACGTCTTGCCCTTCTCAATGTGTACAGTTTCGCCCGGGAGTCCGATGATGCGCTTAATATAGAAAACTTTTGGATCTTTTGGATAGCGGAAGATGACGACGTCGCCACGCTTTGGGTCCGAAAGGCGATAGGTGAGTTCGTCGACGATAAGATAATCGCCACTTTCAAACGTTGGGTGCATGCTTTCGCCTTCAACGACGAATGGCTGTGCAACGAGGAGACGAATCGGAACAACAATGACGATTGCAAGGATAATGAACGTCAGTATCTCCTTGAAAGCGCCTCCGAGGAACTTCATGTGTGCGTATTGTATTACTCCGCTCGGGTAATGCAACTTTTGAGCACGCGTCGCCTCACCCTGCGGTTCGGCGCGCTCACTCTC
>CAYIKA010000033.1:0-5514 GCA_964363905.1 uncultured Candidatus Saccharibacteria bacterium | reverse complement strand
CGCGCTTATCTTCGCGATGAGTCAGGTGAACCCTCCACCGTTCCTCATCCTTGATGAGACTGATGCCGCACTTGATGAAGCAAACTCACGCCGCTATGGCGACCTTATCGAGCAGCTCGCGAAGCGTTCGCAGCTCATCGTGATTACGCACAATCGTGAGACCATGTCGCGCGCGGGCATCCTTTATGGCGTAACGATGGGTAACGATGGGATTTCGAAACTATTGTCGGTGAAGTTTGAGGAGGCTGCAGCCGTAGCCAAATAGATTCGCTCGGAGTGTTTAATTTGGGAGCCAGATAATTTTCTGCTGAAAATTTCTTCTAACTCGGCTACCCGCCTCCGTGCGCTCCCAAATCAAACACTCCTCGCTTCAGCGGGGAAGAAACTCAAAAGGGAAACCATTCGACTTCGGAGACGGTTTCAGGTATATAGACTGACAGACTGGAGACCTGCCATGAGCGACCGTGAGCCTTCACCTCTGGCAATGGCTGAATCGCCGCCGGAAGAAGACGAATACTTCCGCGCTCTTTTCAAAGCGCGCGATGAAGGAAGAGCACTCAAACCCCCGCGCGCCAAGCCCTGGCGTTCTCGTGCCATGCAAGGCACCCTGCTTTACTCGACCCCGGGTAAAAACCTAGGAGGAGGTAATTTCTAAACACCTAACACCTGCGGCAAAACCGTAGGTGTTCACTTTTGGACGGGGAGTCAATCTAGCGGTATTCTTCATTCTCTAGAGGCCATAATATTTTCGTATGACTGATTCCAAACACCCAACCCACGTGCCCCAGGTAACATTTAAGACCCGCGTACGCGACGAGTCGGTCGGCGGCGAAAACCCATTCCGCTGGCAGGACGTAACCACCGATGAAATTTTTAAGGGCAAGAAAGTCGTGCTCTTCGGCCTCCCGGGCGCGTTTACACCAACCTGCTCTTCGACCCATGCACCGGGTTACGAGGCGAAGTATGACGAATTCACTGCGCTTGGTATTGATAGCGTTATTTGTTTGTCGGTGAACGACGCATTCACCATGTACCAGTGGGCAGAGAAGCTCGGTATCAAGAAAGTATTCATGCTCCCAGACGGTAATGCGCACTTCACCAAGGAACTCGGTATGCTTGTAAAGAAAGAAAACCTCGGCTTTGGGGAGCGTTCGTGGCGTTACTCCATGTATGTAAATGACGGGGCTATCGAGAAAATGTTCATCGAACCAGGACTCACTGACAACTGCGTTGATGATCCTTTTGAAGTGTCTGACGCTGACACTATGCTCGCGTACCTGAAGGGAAGCGCCGCATAGGTATGGCGGCATTTCAGTATTTCAAGCAGCACGTCGATACTGCAGCAAAACTTCTCGGACTTTCTGAAGAAGAGCGTACGCGTTTCGAAACGCCTGACCGAGTACTGCGCGCGGAACTGACCATACCGCTTGAAGCGGGAGGCACGGGAACCTTTCCGGCCTATCGCGTGCAGTTCAATAATGCGCTTGGGCCTTACAAGGGCGGTATCAGGTTTCATCCGGACGCAGACGAAGACGAAGTTGCTGCACTTGCGGCGATGATGGCTATTAAGTGTGCGGTCGTCGACATTCCGTTTGGCGGCGCCAAGGGCGGCGTAGCAGTTAATCCAAAGCAGCTCTCGACGAATGACCTCCACGCGCTTGCGCGCGCGTATGTGCATGCGTTTGCAGAACACCTGGGACCCGACACCGACGTGCCCGCGCCCGACGTATACACGAACGCCGACATCATGGCGGTCATGCTGGGTGAGTATGAGGCAATCACCGGAACCAAAGCTCCCGCGTTCATTACCGGAAAGCCGTTATCAAAAGGTGGAAGCGAAGGACGCGACACGGCAACGGCTGATGGCGCGATTCATGTGCTTAACGCGCTTCTCGCTGATCAGCATCGCTCGACCGAAGGCCTCACAGTTGCTATTCAGGGCGCGGGTAACGCGGGCGCACAGGCCGCAAGACTTCTGGCCCGAAATGGTGCGCGCGTCGTCGCACTTGCTGACAGTCACGGCACCCTCTACCGAGAGATGGGACTCGATGTTGACTTGGTGCTTGAATCCAAGGAGCTCCACGGCTCCGTGTTGAATGCCAAAACCGAAGAAGCGGGCGCCGACATGCTTCCGGGAGAAGCGGTACTTGGTACGCAAGCGACTATCCTCGTGCCCGCTGCGCTCGAAGAACAAATTCGCATAGACAACGTAGAGAAAATAAAAGCCGACATTATTCTGGAAATTGCGAACGGCCCTATTACCCCAGAAGCAGATACGATTCTCGCAAAGAAGGGAGTCGCCATTCTTCCTGATGTGCTTGCAAACGCGGGTGGGGTTACCGTCTCGTACTTCGAATGGCTCCAGAATCGCGCGGGGGAAACTTGGACCAAGACCATGGTGGCGGAGCGTCTTGCTGAGACTATGGAAAATGCGTACCGCGACGTCGCGGACTTTGCGCTTGATAGGGGAGTGACGCTTCGTGAAGCGGCCTACGCACTCGCACTCACGCGTATTCTTAGGCCTTAGGCAGCTGCCTCTTTTTCTTCGGTCACCAGACCGAAATCGAGTTCACGTTCTGCTACGCGAGCCGCGAGCAGTTTTACTTTGATAGGGTCGCCGAGCGCGTACTCTTTCTTGGTGCGGTCGCCGACGAGGCGGTAGCGCTTCTCGTCGTAGATGTAGTAGTCGTCGCCAATGTCGCGGACACGAATCATGCCGTCTGCGCGCGTCTCGTTTAATTCCACAAAGAGACCACGGTCGGACACGCCGGAAATAACGGCATCAAAGGTTTCGCCGATACGATCAACGAGGTATTCGACCTGTTTCATCTTGATGGAGTCGCGCTCTGCTTCTACTGCGGCGCCCTCACGCTCTGAGGAATGGAAGGCAAGATTGTCGAGTTCCTGGAACTCGCCTGCACCAAACTCCCCGCCATTGCGGTAGTGCTTTACGAGGCGATGTACTAAAAGGTCAGGGTAGCGACGGATAGGAGAGGTGAAGTGCGTGTAGAACTTGAACGCAAGACCAAAGTGTCCGCCGTTTTTGGTGGTGTAGATAGCTTTTGCCATCGAGCGCAGTGTCGCGGTCTTGATGAGGTATTCCTCGGGGGTTCCTTTCACTTTTTCGAGAAGCGCATTGATGTCCGTACCCTTCACGTGCCCGGCGGTCGTGTTGAGCGAGTAGCCCATGACTTTCAGGAACGAAGACAGGTTCTCAATACGATCGGCGTCGGGCAAATCGTGCACACGATAAATGATGGCGTCTTTGCCGCTTTTTTTCTTCGCTTCTTCAGAAAGCATTTCAGCAACCGCTTCGTTTGCAAGAAGCATGAAGTCCTCGATGAGGAGGTTGGTGTCTTTGCGCTCCTTCAGGGTAACGGCGATAGGCTTACCGGTCTCGTCGAGCGTAATTTTTACTTCTGGAGTATCAAAGGCGATGGCGCCCGAAGCCGTACGGCGTCCGCGAATCTTGAACGCAAGATCGCGCATGAGGTTGAGTTCCGTGAGAAATTCGCCCGCCTGGTTGTCGAGCACTTCCTGCGCATTTTCGTAGGTAAAGCGCTTATCTGAATGAATGACGGTTTCGCCAAACCAGCGGTTCACGATTGCCGCATTCTGGTCGAGCTCAAACACCGCAGAGACTGCCAGACGATCTTCGTTTGGGTTCAGCGAACAGAGGTTGTTGGAGAGCACCTCGGGAAGCATGGGAATGGTGCGGTCGACGAGGTACACGGACGTCGCGCGCTTGCGACCTTCGGCGTCGATGTTGGTGCCAGGGCGCACAAAGAACGACACGTCCGCAATGTGCACTCCGACTTCGGTGTTGCCGTTAGGGAGGGTGCGGAGCGAAAGCGCATCGTCGAAGTCCTTCGCATCAAATGGGTCAATCGTGAAGGTTGTTACCTCACGGAAATCCTTGCGCTTGCCGCTCGCAATTGCAGCATTGGTTTCCTCTTCGATGATGCGCTTGCCATTTGCTTCGAGCTCTTTCGACTCGTTTACGACGCCGGGAGGGAAGTCAGAACGGAACCCTTGGGAGAGTGCGAGGGCGCGCATCTCAGTCTCATGGTCACCAGCGGGTCCAATTATTTCTTCAAGGGTGCCCCATGGATAGGGCTGCGTCTCGCTCCAACCCTGATAGCGAATGACTACCTTGTGACCAAGCGGAAGCGACTCGCCCTTTACTACAAACGGCACGTACATTTTCTTCCAGTCAGGGGCGAGCATGGTCAGGTTCTCGTCGGTGTTCTGGTACAAGGTTCCCACAAAGGTCTCGCGGCTGCGTGAGACGATCTCGATGACTTTTCCAATGGTGCGCTTTTCGCGGGTCTTCGGATCGAATTCTGAGCCTGCTTCTTCGATCTTTACGACGTCGTTCGGAAACGCTCCGCGCAGATTTTCCGCAGGCACATAGATATCCTTTTCATCAGCGTCATAACTAAAGAAGCCCTTACCGGTGCGTGTGATGGTAATAGGTCCCTCGTATACCTTTTTTTCGTCAGACATTTGCGTTTACTCTAGCAGATACCGCTGGTTATGCTATAAATCCAGGGTCCTTTAATTTCGAAGGACCTTCATCACCTCACTACGGCGACCTTCCCAGGTCGCCGTCTTTTTATAAAAAATAGAGGGACGACCGAAGTCGTCCCTAGAAATTCATACTAACGGATAGCGATGGCAGAAGAGGGTGGGTGCGAACAGGAGCATCATCCTCTGCAGAATCGCCGGCGACGCAGGTTCTACAACCTGTCTGCCATTTCGAAACGAAATGTACGCGATGCCGTCACTCACGAGGAGGTCAACAGCCCTGCGGACTGATTTTCCAAGAAGGCGCCGCAGCTCGTAGTGGTCGAACGAGAGTCCCCTGAAGAGGTCATCACGAAGCGAGGAATAGACGCTCATGAAGTCCGTGGCGGTGCTGATGATTCTCGGCTCTCGTTTATCTACTGCCTTTCGATTTTTCATCCCGGTATCCTCTGGAATGGTATCTATCGATAACCTAGCACCAGGAGGCCGATTTGGCACGTTGATTGACCCCTCCCACCCTTTCTGTTACAGTTCCTCCCAATATGTTGATGATCCGATTCCAGCGCATTGGCCGTAAGAACGACCCGGCTTTTCGTATGGCAGTGCTCCCCAAGACCGCGGGCCCTAAGGCCGGCAAATATATCGACCTCGTCGGTACCTATAACCCTAAGACCAAGGTGATGACCGCAAACGCGGACCGCATCAAGGACTGGGTAGCAAAGGGTGCACAGCTCTCCCCATCGCTTTCAAACCTCCTCGTTTCAAAGGGCATCATCGAGGGCACCATCAGCTCATCCGTAGTCTCAAAGAAGAACCTCGAGAAGAACGTTGCCAAGAACAAGGCTGCTGAGGAAGAGGCTGCACAGAAGGCTGCAGAAGCTGCCGCAGCTCCTGTTGCTGAAGCAGTTGTCGAAGAGGCACCTGCTGAAGCTCCTGAAGTCGTTGAGACTCCTGAAGAAATTGTTCCGGCTCCAGAAGAGGCGCCCG
>CAYIKA010000032.1:4001-5893 GCA_964363905.1 uncultured Candidatus Saccharibacteria bacterium | reverse complement strand
TTATTGGCCAAGAGCGGCGTTTAGGGACTGGTCAGCGGCGACGAGCGCCTGACCAGCAGTCGTGCGTCCGCTCGTTACGTTATCTATCATAGCGGCAAACACCGAGTCAGTAGCGGCAGGCGCTGGGGACAGCCATCCCTTCGCAATGAGCGCCTCAGGGTAATACACCGGCTCATAGAGGTCTTTCGTAGAGGGCGTGAGCATGGTGCGCACGCCAGGCGCCATACCGAGCGCACGAGCAAGTGCGGGCAGAGTGTCGCTCCCCGTGAACGCAAACGCAGTAGCGACCGCACCCTTCTGGTTCTTAGACGCCTTTGGCACCGCAAATGCGTACGCCTTGCCATAGGTCACGCGCGAAGTTGCAGTAGCGGGGCTCGGCGTGCGTGCCATATCAAACTCGAGATTAGGACTTGCGGCGCGGATATTCCCCTGCTCGGACGCATATCCCAAATAGAGAGCGAGATCACCCTGCACAAACATTTGGCGTGACGAGGGTAGGGAGCGATTCCACGAATAGGTGGTCTTGGCAGGGTTCGAAAATTCCGTGTAGAACGCAAGCGCAGACTGAGTAGACGATACGCCTGAGGCTCCCGTGCTGTTCTGAAGGAGGGTCGAACGCACCCCATTCACTCCGCGTGCCGTCATGCCCTGCCCTGCCTGAAGGAACAGAAGTGAAAGAATGGCGCGGGCCTGATCAATGTTTCCGTAGGTACCAAGCGCAACGGTGCTACGCTCCACCGTCTGCGCAGTATTCACTTGGGTGAGGGTTGGCGAGAGTCCTGTTACAGCCTCCCAAGTGGTAGGCGCCGTCGCGATGCCGGCCGTCGCGAGTATGGTGCGGTTGTAGTACATCACGAGCGGGTCCATCACAAACGGAATACCGTAGGTGCCACTCTCGGTGAGATAGATATCAAATCCCGGAAGGTACGTATCGCGGAAGGCACGCTCAGAAAGCGTTGCGGGCGGGATAATGACGAGCCTACTTTGTTCGGTTACGAGCTGCTCCTGAGTAATCAAAATGAGGTCGGGACCACTCCCCGACGCAATCGCATTTGCCAGATCCGTATCAAAACTGCTGGCCTGACGCTCCGAGTAAGACACCTTGGCAAACTCTTTGTGCAGACGCTTCAGCTCGGCTAGAGACGGCGTTACCGCCTTCTGCGGAATCGTTCCCCATATCACGACCGTGCCTATTTGGTCCGCATTCTTTCCAAATCCCTTGAAGTTCGCAAACAGAAAGAGTCCGACGAGCGCGAGTACGCCAAACACGCTCAGCAGCACGACCTGGAAGGGTTTCAAATTTGCCATACCTTAGGGAGAAGTGAAAAGTATCGAGTAATGATGCGGGCCCGCACGGAACGCCTTGGTCTTGTGGAAGCCACAGCCGATGAATAATTCCTCTGCCGCATGCTCAGACACCACATGGTGCGGCGCAGGACCCATACCGCCGTAGGCGCCTGCCCAGTCGACCACGAGAAGCCTGCCGCCTGGTGCGAGAATGCGCTTAATTTCTGCAATTGCAGATTCTTTATGCTCAAGTTGAAAGAGTGTGTTCGAAAGAATGGCCGCATCAAGCGAATGGTCGCGAAGTGTGGTGCCGCCGAGTTTTTCAAAATTCCCCCATATGGTCGAAATATTGCGCAGATGTTTTTCGTGCGCACTATCCAAGAGATGCTTAAGAACGTCTTCTTGAATGTCGATGGCATACACATGACCCGCAGAGCCCACGATGTGTGCCGCGGCAAGCGCATAGTGTCCCGAACCTGCACCGAGGTCCGCGACCTTCATGCCTTCCCTCAGTCCGAGTTGGAGGACATTCTCCCTCGGGTTACTGAAATTCATGTATTAAACGTACCACGCGGAGCGCGTATTTAATGTGCTAATTAACACGC
>CAYIKA010000032.1:0-3901 GCA_964363905.1 uncultured Candidatus Saccharibacteria bacterium | reverse complement strand
TTCATGTATTAAACGTACCACGCGGAGCGCGTATTTAATGTGCTAATTAACACGCCGCAGCCCTTGTGCTACCGTGTGCGCAGATGCATCACAAAGGAGTCTTTGATGTCGAACCCTGCAATCAATGGCATCTCCGACCCAAAGTGTGAGCCCGGAGATTCGTATGCGACCATATCGTGGGTCGAAACGCCGCTATACAAATGCGATGTGCTCAAGCCGCGAAAATTGTCCGTGCAAGTACCTATCGAAGTGTTTACGCTTGCTGGACGACGAGTGACGATCTCGAAGGATCACCAGAAACACACGACCTGTATTGAGTGGGACCGGACTTCGGTCTACGTTCCCACCAAGGTATGGGAAGAGCTTGAGAGACAACGCGCATAGTTCAAAGGGCAGTCGCATGCGACTGCCCTTTCTCGTTGCGTTATTCCTGTCGGTTATAACGCTACCATTGAGGCAATGGAGTCGCCTTCCCGCATCTTCATAATGCGTACGCCCTGCGTTGCACGCGAGAGGCTTGGAATTTCTGCAGAGGTGACCCGGATCACCTGACCCTTCTTCGAAATTACAACGATTTCTTCCACTGCCGCCTCTTCACCAGTCAGCACTTTTGCGCCGATGATTTCACCGGTCTTTGCGGTAACTTCTGCAGTTTTAATACCCGAGCCGCCACGTCCCTGGATTTTGTACTCATCTATGTCGGTCTGTTTGCCGTAACCCTTGTCCATAATGACCAGAAGCGAGGCCTTCTTGGTGTCTGCTGCGGCAATAACTTCTGCGGATACCACACGGTCGTCGGCTTTGACGCTCATACCACGCACCCCGCCTGCCGTGCGTCCCATGGCACGTACGTCTGCTTCATCAAATCGTATCGACTGACCCTTTGCAGTCACTATAGAAATACTGTCGCCTTCGCCCGCGAGTGAGCCCGAGACGAGTTTGTCGCCCTTCTGGAGGTTGATGGCGATGATGCCCGAGCGACGCACGTCAGCGAAGTTCTTTGCCGCGACTTTCTTCACCACACCCGCAGACGTCACAAAGAATACGGAGAGCGCATCACGCTCTGCGCCCTTAGGCACCGCGAGCACGCTCGTTACTTTTTCTTCGCCCGAGAGCTGGAGGAAGTTCATGATCGATTTACCCTTGGTGGCACGCTTACCCTCAGGCAGCTCGTACATCTTCAACTGGTATGCCTTGCCGAAATCGGTGAAGAACAACAGGTCGGAGTGTGCAGACGCCACAAGGAAGTGCGTCACCACATCTTCCTCCTTGGTCGACATATCGATCACGCCCACGCCGCCGCGCTTCTGCTGTTTGAATTCGTCAGGATTGGTGCGCTTCACGTAGCCGCCTTGAGTAAGCACCAGCACCGATTCCTCGTCGGGCACCATGTCTTCGACGGAAATATTCTTTACACCCCCCTTCACAATTTTCGTACGACGATCGTCCCCATACTTCTCGGCAATAGCGACGAGTTCTTCACGCACCACGGCAAGAATGTTCTTAGCCGACGACAGAATCTTTTTCAGGTGTGCGATAAGCTTCTGAATTTCGGCGAGCTCGTCCTCAATCTTCTGACGCTCAAGGCCGGCCAGCGTCTGAAGACGCATCGCGAGGATGGCGGCGGTCTGTATAGGAGAGAAGGCAAATTTTTTCTGAAGTGCTTCAGACGCGGTTGGTACGTCTTTAGATTTCTTAATGACCGCAATGACTTCATCGATGTGATCGAGTGCCTTCGAGAGACCGAGCAAAATGTGTTCGCGCTCTTCGGCTTTGCGGAGTTCGTACTCGGTACGACGACGCACCACTTCCTTGCGGTGCGCAATGAAGTTCTCAAGCATGCCTTTGAGTGACAAGGTCTGCGGCACGCCGTCCACGAGCGCAAGCATGTTGTAGTGGAAGGTGCTCTCGAGCTCCGTGTGCTTGTAGAGGCCGTTTACGACGGCCTGGGGATGCGCAGTACCCTTCAATTCCACCACGACACGAATGTCGTCGGTCGATTCGTCACGCAGGTCCTTGATGCCTTCAATTTTCTTGTCACGCACCAGGTCGGCGATGCGGGTAATGAGGTCTGCTTTGTTTACGCGGTACGGAATCGACGTGATGACAATGTTGGTTCCCTTCTTCTCCTCAATTATTTCCGCTTCACCGCGCACGACCACACCACCCCTACCCGTGGTGTACGCATGCTTGATGTCGGTCTGATTGAACGCAACGGCGCCAAGTGGGAAGTCAGGACCCTTTACGAACTGCAGTAGGTCATCGGTCGTCGCTTCCTCGTTATCAATGAGGTGCGTGGTGGCATCGATAACCTCACGCAAGTTGTGCGGTGGAATGTTGGTCGCCATACCGACCGCAATACCAAGCGCACCGTTCAAGAGCAGGTTTGGTGCCGCAGCCGGAAGCACGGTTGGTTCTTCTTTTGAACCATCGAAGTTTGGAATCCACTCCACCGTGTCTTTCTCCAGGTCACGGAGCATTTCGTCGGCAAGGCGCGACATTTTGGCTTCCGTATAGCGGTAGGCAGCGGCCGGGTCGCCGTCGATCGAACCAAAGTTTCCCTGCCCGAGCACAAGCGGGTAGCGGGTCGAGAAGTCCTGCGCGAGTTTGACCATCGCGTCATAGACCGACATGTCGCCGTGCGGGTGGTACGAACCGAGAACCTCTCCCACCACGGTTGCCGACTTGCGGAACTTTGCGGTAGGCGTGAGGCCCGTCATACGCATTGCGTAGAGAATGCGGCGATGCACTGGCTTCAATCCGTCACGCACATCAGGAAGTGCGCGGCTCGTTATAACCGTCATCGCGTAGTCGATGTACGACTGACGCATCTCAGCCGTGATGGACTGATCAATTATACTTACGCGCGGCTCTGCCGCTGGTACTGGTTCCTGCTTCTTTGCCATAAATCGTAGTACCCGGGTTTAGAAGGTGATAACCGTCTGGCTCGTATTATTGAAATTTTGCTGTGGCATATCGAGCGTAGAGTAGGACGAACCTTCTACCACCGTGACTGCCGCAGGGCTTGAGGATGCACCCATAGCGGCGCCGGCGGCGCCCAAGAGTTGATCGAAATTCGTCTTAGTGTCAGCAAGCGACGGAGTGTTCGAAGCGCCTGCGGGCTCAATAGCCAGGTGACCCGAAGTCGTGAGTGCACCTACCCAGCCGAGTGTAACAACCGCGGTGATTGCGAGCGATGCAAGAAAGGCAATACGACGACGCTCTGGATGCGGTTTTGCGCGCAAGGTCTCGAGGTGATCTGAGATGGTGGCCATACGTTATGCGGTTACCACAATAATAGCACCGGATTTCTCTGCGGCATCCTTCTTTTTGAGGGTGAGCTTTTCCACCTTCTCGGCGTCCTTTGAGCCCTCCTCTTTTAGGAAGGAGTCGAGTGCCTTGGCTTCGCCCATACCCGACCAGTGCATCGGAATAATGATATGGGGCTCAAGCGACACCGCGAGCTTCGCTGCCTCTGCAGGAGACAACACACCGTCGCCGCCTACCGGCACAAAGAGTACATCGATCTCATCAATGGCTTCGCGCGCCTCGTGTGACAGCACGGGATCCGACAGGGCGCCGAGGTGCACGAGCGTCATGCCTTCGAGCGAGACCGCATAGACCGTATTCACCGCATCCACGCTTCCCTTTGCGGGCGCGTACTGACTCTTGGTCAAAAATCCCTGCACCGTTACCCCCGCCTGCTCGTATTCACCGGGACCTGTTATGGCGAACGGCTCTTTGTTGCCAAAGGTCACTTCCTCAATACCGTTCATGTCGGCATGATTGCGCGACACGAGCGCAATATCCGCACCAAAGCGTACTGCCGGTAGCGTGCCTTTCTTAGAAATAGGATCGAATACGAGGGTAAGGTCGCCAAACGTGACTTTGAAGCACTGGC
>CAYIKA010000031.1:2928-6072 GCA_964363905.1 uncultured Candidatus Saccharibacteria bacterium | reverse complement strand
TATGCGAGAAATAACGTTCGATATCGAAACCGCAAACGCGTTTGCTTCATTCTCGCGGAGCGACCTCACCCAGCTCGACCTCTCGGTCATCGGCATCCACGACTCAGAGACGAACGAATACACTGCCTACACGCAGGAGGAGTTGCCAAAGTTGTGGCCCATCCTAGAGCAAGCAGACGTGCTTATTGGGTACAACTCAATCTCGTTCGATGTCCCTATTTTAAATAAATACTATCCCGGCGACCTCACCAAGATCCGTTCGCTCGATCTGATGATGGAGGTGTACAACGTACTGGGGCGACGCCTGCGTCTTCAGAATCTCGCCGAAGCAACGCTGAAAGTGGGCAAATCAGGTGATGGACTTAAGGCGGTCGAGTGGTGGCAGCAGGGCCTCGTGGAAAAGGTGAAAGAATACTGCATCCAGGACGTGCGCGTCACCCGCGGACTCTATGACTACGCGATTGAGCACGGCAAACTTAAGTACAAGGATCTGCGCGACATAAAAGACATCAAGCTCGACACAAGTGACTGGAAGAACGAGGCAGGCGGCGGCGCATTCACTCACACGCTCGGACTATAACCTCCCGTTTTTGAGGTGGTATCATTTTCGTATGAATCCTTCATCGCCGCGCTCAGTATGGCTCATTCCGGCAGCCATCATTCTCGCCGGTCTTATCCTTGCAGTGGCGGTGTTCGTCATTCGCATTAAAACCGCGCACATTCCTGATAACGGCAAACCGACTGCGGTGACGCCCGTAACCCCCGACGACCATCTCATCGGAAACCCCCAGGCGCCCGTCATGGTGGTTGAATACTCTGATATAGATTCAGAGCACGGCAAAGCGCTTCAGGCTACTATGCAGCAGCTCATGACTGAGTATGCAGCGGGAGGCAAAGTTGCATGGGTATACCGCCACTTCCCCCTCACGACCGTGCATCCGAACTCACTTCGTCACGCGCTTGCCGCGGAGTGTGCCTCGTCACTTGGTGCTGCAGACGCGTTCTGGCGCTTCATCGATCTCGTGAATGCGGGCGCACCGGGGTCAGCGCAATTTGATCCTAAGAACTACGACTCAGTCGTGCGCCAGCTCGGCATCGATACCACCGCATTTAACGAGTGTGTGACCTCGGGCAAGTTTGCCGGTCGCGTACGGGAGAACACCCACAACGCGCTTGAAGCGGGTGCCACGGGCGCTCCCTACACCCTCATTTTGATCAAGAATCAGGACCCTATCATCATCCATGGCGCACTTCCCTATGCGAGCATGAAGCAGGCTATCGATAAGGCCATTTCAAAGGTACAGTAGTGCGCATGGAACAAGCCCCTCAATTCTCTTCCTCCTCCGATCGCTATAAGGAACGCAATAAGAGCGATACTTCTATAGAGGCAATCCGTGAAAGCAGCACAGAAATAATTGGGCAGCTCGAACACCTTCCTGATTATGAGGAGTTTACAGATGCCACAGCTCTCTATCGCGCCCTACCGTCAGAGACGCTTGTAGTGAGACGGGAAGATCCTGTAGCGCTCCTCCATACGCTTGTTGAACAAGAGCCACTTCCTATATCTTTTGTTGGTGACACTCCCTATGCTAACTCCGTTGTTTGGAATCCTAGAGTTGATGGGACACATGGACTCGATAATGCATTTTTGGAAGGATACGGACACGCAAACAGTGTGGTAACCATTTACGGTTTTAAGAAGCCAGAGCAGTTTAAGCTTGAGCAACTCCAGGAATCCATGCAACGTTTTGCGGGAATTGATCGTACGCGTGTGCGTTCTGCGTCAGGACTCGTGCCTGCAGAAGCTATCCGTTTTGTACTTGTGCGTACACCAATCCAAGGATTTCCTGAAGACCGCATGACTGAAGAAGAAAAGGATCGTCTATGGGAATTTAAGAATGAAAATCCAAAGCATACTCCGTCATTCGTGTATCGTGGCTTTTTATCAAAGGAAAAGGCCGCCGATCTTCCGATGGCGGCCTAAGCACAAACTTCTTTGCTGTTCTGGCACGCTACGCAGCGCGTAGCACCAGGGACAGCATTCAGACGTTTGGCAGGAATCTTACCGTCGCAGTCGTCGCAAAGCCCATACGTTCCTTCTTCGATTTTCTCGATAGCGCGACGCAGCTGCGGCAGAATTTTTTTGAGTTTGAGGGTGACATAGCCCTGACAGCGCTGTCGCGACGCCAAGATTCTCACCACATCGCTGATTCTCTCTTCAAGAGCTTCTTTTCTCATCTTCCCCACCAATTTAAAGAGCTAAATCTATATTAACATACTATCTTAATATAGTCAATAGAAGAGCTTTAGGAGGTCGTCGTAGTCCGAAGGTTCGCCTTCGCGCCACACCCCTGAGAGAAGCTCGGTAATGACCGCTTCGAGGGTTTCGATAAGTTCCTTACGGGTCTCAGCCGTGAGGGGTACCGGAAATTCCTTCACGACCTCGGGACCTACCTGAACAATTGCGGCACAGGTTGGCTGGTGATCATTCGCCTTAAGAAGCAGGTCATAGAACGCGAGCTGGCGTGCATGCTTTTCGTCCTTTATGTGCACATCACTCGACGTCTTGAAGTCCACAATGCACTCCCCTTCTGGCGTCATGAAAATAGCATCAAGCTTTCCGTAGAGTAGAACTTCTTTTCCTCCCACCATCTTTTTCATAGAAAACGCCTTCTCAACCGCCGTTGTCTCCCCCTCCTTATGCGGGTTACTGAGATAGTGCTTCAGAGTGAGGGTCGCATGCTCCACCACACGCTCATACGCTGCATTGCGCGGAAGGAGTGAATTCTTAAGACAGCGATTAAGTGCGGCGTACGCTTTGTCCTCGTCTTTGGTCGAGAGGTATTCCGCAATACCCGCATGCACGGCCGTACCAATTGCAGTTGCTGGCACCTCGGGCTCATGAAGCCGAAGCACGCGCCGCGCAAAGAATGTCGGTGGGGATTCCAGGTATTCATTCAAGGCCGATGGCGAGAGCCCTTCTTCGGTGAGGTAGCGATACACTAGTTCGTTCACCACCTTCGGTGCATCTACCTGGGTATGCAGGAGCGGCAGCGGGTCAAAAGCATGAGTCACCTCAGGCAGGCCCGCCGGGATGAGTGCCGAGGGCGCCAGATCGCGCCCGTCGCCGTTTTCGCTCGGGTA
>CAYIKA010000031.1:0-2828 GCA_964363905.1 uncultured Candidatus Saccharibacteria bacterium | reverse complement strand
GCGCCCGAGTCAGCGAGAAGCTTCGAAAGAAGTGGAAGTGGTGCCGTAGTGAGTGCCGCTTTTTGAAGTGCCTCGATGGTTTTGGCCACCTCAGGGTACGCGCGCATCAGTACGGACTTCAGTTCGTGATCACGATTCTTCAGCAGAAGTGCTGCGCGCTCGGGTAGTGGAATAGACCACCAGGGCGCAAGGAGCGCTTCACGGAGTGCCGCGAGGTCAAGCGGGTCAGCTACTGCGCGCATGAGCGCAAGCACTCCGCGCACCAAGGGTCGTGAGGAAAGGAGCACGTCGCCCGCACGAAGCGTTGGCACACCACGCGCCGCAAGCGCGGTAGCAAACTGGTCCGCAGTCGCGTTCCTACTCGCGATCACCGCGATCTCGTGCGGCAAGGTTCCTGCAGCAATTGCCTCCTCTATGAGTGCGCTGACCTGGTCGCGCTCAGCAAGCGGATCAGGTGCGGCTAGTACGTGTATGTGTGCGACGCCGTCACGCGTTGCCGTAAGTGGCTGGTGCGTACCCGCTGCTGCTGGTACGGACTGTATGAGGGTATGCGACAGGTCCAAAATCCCGCTCTGTGAGCGGAAACTGTCAGTCAGGAAGACAACTTCAGTACGTGGAAATTGCTCTGTGAAGGTTTTGAAGTGTGAACTATCCGCACCCTGGAATCGATAGATCGCCTGCTTCTCGTCGCCCACGACAAAAATATTTGGGTGCTCGTCATACGCAAGCACGTCGAGAAGCGCGTGCTGAAGTGCGTTCGCGTCCTGATGCTCGTCGGCAAGCACATACTGATACTGCTCCTGCACCGTAGCGCGTAAGTCCGCGTCCTCACGCAACCCATCTACCGCCAGGTGAAGCACATCAGCAAAGTCGTACACGTCACGTTTTTCCTTTAGCGCTTCATACGCCTCGATAAGGCGCGCCGCCTCATACACCTTCTGGAGTCGCTCGAGTTTCTTCTCGCCCTCGGGCTTCATTTCCCCTTTTCGGTCTCCACGAACATACCGAAGTGATTCATCTGCTTGAATTCGCGCAGCCTCTTCGTCTGCCCACGCACGGTAGTCGGCAAGAGTGATGCGCTCACGTACTAAGTCGTCGCGCAGACGTGCCAGATCCCTTAGATAGAAATAGGGCGACTTTGTAGTGCGCAGTGCGGACAGTTCCTCGGTCTCGAGTACCTCGCGCCAGAGAAGCGTCGCTTCCACATCGCCCGCAAGACGCTTGCCGCGTGCAGAGTTAAACGAGTCCGGGTAGGTCGATAGTAACTGCTCCGCAAATCCGTGGAAGGTCGAGATGAATATTTCGCGCGCAACAGTGTCACCAACCAGGGTCGCGAGACGTTCGCGCACGGTGCGCGCTGCGCTTTCGGTAAACGTGAGTACGAGAATATTTGAAGGCTGTGCCTGCGTTTGCTTCAGAATGTTCGCGATGCGAAGCGTAAGAATGTGCGTTTTGCCGGTACCCGGACCCGCCACCACCAATACAGGCCCCTCAACGGTATCCACTGCCTTTTTCTGCGCAGCGTTAAGCCGTTTGTACTGTTCCTCAAAAAGTCCCGCAGTAGCCATTGGGTACATTCTACCTGCCAGCACAAGAATCCACGAAACCCGCCCTTTCGGGCGGGTTTCGTGGATTCAGGGTCAGTGAATTGTGGAGAACGCAGAAATCGCTTAGGAGCGACCGTTCTGCAGACCCTTTATTTTCTCAAGAAGCTTGTTGATCTGCTCCTGGAATTTTTCGAGCGGCTTACCAGAACGGTCTGTACTCGAAGCGGTATTGTCATCACTGCCCTTGAACTTCACCGAAAGATTGCGCACCGTCTTTGCAGTAATGACGCCGGTCGAATCATCGATCGTGCCCTTTACGATAACCATGTCGCCAACCGCAATTGGTGTGGTTGAATCCGTGGTCTTCACCTTAAGGGAGATACCAGAGACCGTAACCGTAAGCTCGCCTGACGACTGTGCGGTCACCTTGCCGTTGGCAATGATAGCTTCACCGTTGCCGTTAATAACGAACTTCGGGCCGCGCAGAAGAGAGGAATTTTCCTTGCGCACTTTTTCAAGCTCCTTCTTCACTTCGCGCTCCACCTTCTTATCGGTAGAAGAGGCCATCGAATCGTCTGCGCCGTTCTTAGCGAAGACCGGGGTACCGACCGTGCCAAGCACAAAGGCTGCGAGAAGCACCGGAATCAAAATATAGCGTAATTTCATGTTGAAAATAATTACCATTGGTTTCTAACCTCCCCAGTATACCTCTTTGGACCTTTGCGCTCACCAATTCGTCACACGTTCTTCATGGTCTCCTCATTAGGATTACGGTAGGTACTGGCGCCAGCACACCGAACAACGACCACCAGGGTCGGCTTATTAGCGAATAATCAAAGAATATATGTGGATGCAATGGATCACGGGACTACTCGGCCTTTGGATTGTATTCCTCGCATTCTTGGGTCTTTCGGGAACAGGCCTCATGTGGGCACTCATCGTTACAGGATTTGCGATAGCCGCTCTCGGCTTCTTGAGTGCAGGGAGGACTGAGGACAATATCGAGCGCAAGCGCAATCCTCATATGGATAGCGTCTTCCAATAAGAATGTGAGGTCGAGTAATTCGGTATGACCGGCGCCAGGGCGCCGGTCATACGTTAGAAGAGATACTGTGTACGAAGCGTCGTGCGGAGCTCCTTATGCTTCGGTAGTGCCTGTGCCACGAGAGCCCAAAACTGTTTTGAATGATTATGTTCCCTCGTATGGCAGAGCTCATGCACAACGATGTAGTCAGCGAGTTCAGCAGGCAGATAGGCTATACGATAGTTGAAGCTCAAATT
>CAYIKA010000030.1:2931-6185 GCA_964363905.1 uncultured Candidatus Saccharibacteria bacterium | reverse complement strand
CTGCAGAGACCGTGATGCGCCCGTTACTATCCTGAAGGATTGAGTAGCCGGTGTTGTAGTCTCCACCATGTGTGGGTTCGAACCCCATCGAGTGCACCAAGTGATATGCTGGAATCATGAAAACAGGAGCCTGGGTAGCGGCTGTATTGGTGGTACTTGCCATCGGCTTTTACATTGCACCCCACGAGGCAGTTGGTTATGTAAGCGGTGAAGCGGGATACTGCAAAGTCAAAATGGACATAGGCCGTTATTCTCCCAGCGCTCTCTTTAAGACATTCGCTTGCTCAGAGACTGCGGATAGCAAGGACTGCTATTATCTCGTCTACGATGGCGAGACCTGCACGACTAGTTATCACTATCACGAAGACCACTAGTTAGGGTAGATAGGTATATAGTTCCCGAGAATTAGGCACCTATACCTTCAATGCATGTGGAGAGCTAACTATTAGTCTTTCTGCCTATTTTTGGGTAGTGTGCATAAACCACAAAACCCACCCAGCCCGAGGGCTAGAATGGGTATGTGGGTTTCTGCTAGTTACTGGAAGTGCCTAGCTTTCTTCTTAGGTGGGCCGCGTCGGAACTTCTGTCGCGGTTTTCGCCGTTCCTTCTGTTCCTGACGTATCCATGCTGGTACAAGTACGCAGGTCATGGTTACTCTTGTTAAACACGCCATGTAATACGTGCCCGACGGTTCGACCGTCGAGTGGGCAAACGGCTTCGTCTAGCTAGGGGCGTATCACACTACCCACCTGTTCCGTATTTTACTACCTATTACGAGGAATGTGATTTTGTACAAACGAAGTTATACACACGCTTGACACGTAGAACGATATGTCCTAGTTTCCGCCCGTGTCGTTATTATTAACTTCAGAGTTCTGGAGGATAAAGGATTTATCGTTTCCGTCTATACCGGTGTTGTTATCGTGTATATCTGAATTTGTTATTACGGGCACAGGTTTTTCGCGGACTTCCACGTTGACTCTATTGTTATAGAGACGAGTATTGTTCGTGCAGATCGTTCCTGGTGGTAGTCCATAAGGAACGCTTATGGCCGTACCGGAGTCAGAAATGGTGCTATCAGTGAATGTTATTGCGCATGGTACTGGCTCGGTAGAAATAGGGGATGGTTTCTCTATAGAAGCTTCTGTTGCGAGCGGCACCCAAGCCCTAAGTCCTGGGAAGAGATAAAAAATACAACCAAAGAAAGCAACAAGACAAACGACTACAAAAGCAGGAGTAGCCAACCCGTCGGCAACCTCTGACTTACGAGGTTCTTTCATACCTAAAGCTCCCAGAAGTTGGTGAATATGGTTGCGGATTTGATTCCGACTTTGCATGACCATAGTATATCCCCGTTATTCTAGCGGTAGTACCACATGTCTTGGGGTATAGGTGCCGAGAATTAATAATTGACTTTACCTAGAAGCGTACTAGAGTAGGGGCTAGAACAGCCCGGCACACGCCGCGCACCTGAACCATAAGAAATTTGAGGAAACGTCATGCCTGCTGATGGCACTTTTGGAGGTAGCTCAATGCTGCCACACCCGCCTCTCCCGCGACCCCTGAAGCCGAGTATCTTCGAACGGACGGTCCGTGCGCTTCTTGGCGCCGACTACGTGGAGCCGATTCTGCCCCTCGAGGTTGATCCTGGGCATTTCTACCGGGGCACTTGTTCCTCGTATTCTGTCGGCATGCCGCACCCCGGCGTCTGCGAGCCGTTCGAGGGCTTCTGCTTCCACCTGCTCGAATCCGGGCAGCTCCATGACTTCTTCGGCATCCCGGAGTTCGTCAAAGGGAAAAGATTCCCGAGTGGTTACTCCGTCGGAGCGACCGTGTGAATCAAAAAACCCCCATGCTCGTCTTGAGCATGGGGGTTTCGTTTAGTCTTTAGAACCCCAGCGCCAGCGGGGAGGCTCGCCATAGCGGTAGCAGACGGCCAAAAGGGAGGCAGAGAGGAGAATGGTCCAGGAAATGAGGAGAAGGGCCCCTGCGGCGACCGAACCGCCTCCAGCAAGCACGGCGGGAGCGAGCGCACCGAAGAGTACGCCCGAAACCGTGTAGAGGACCACGTAGAGTGCGGTCACCGCCCACCCCTGCCAGGTGATGGGATACCAGCCCCAACCGTATTGTTTGGCGCGAAACCAAAGGTTCTTGCGAACTTTGTTTTTCTTGCTCATAGTGGCTTAATTACGCCGTATTATAGCAAATTTGACTAGGGAAAACTACCCCTTGACGGGGCATTTTTGACCCCTGCCAGATTGCGTCAAGAAGCTCTACGGCTATTGACAAGAGTTGTCAAGTGTGCTAGTATGGCCTTACTAGGCCGTTTTCGGACGCCTGGTGAATATGCAATTCGCAATCCTCGCTGTAATGGCGATTTTCTTTTTACCGGCAAGCGTTGGGGCACCGGCACACGCACAAGTAACCACTAGTGCGCCGGCAGCAGCCACTCCCGCAGCTGACGACGAGCCTTCCTCTAGGAAGGTCGCGTCCGCCAAGGAAGCGACCCAAAGCATGACGGTAAGCATGACGTCGTACAACGCCGTCGCAGGCCAGACTGATGGCGACCCGCACACCACTGCAAGTGGTGCGCGCTCGAACCCAGAAGTCGTAGCGGCGCGTTCCCAGGATCTCGGAGCCGAACTTCCGTTTGGTACCGTGATCAAGGTTGAGCGCTCGCAGTCTGACACTCCAAACTGTAAATTCAGCAAAGTGGAGCATCTCATTGGTTACCGCGTTATCGCGGACACCATGGCCTCTCGCTGGACGAAGAAGATTGACGTCCTCTTCGACCAGACCGATACGGTCAAGGTGAATGGCCTTGAAATGAACCCTAGCCGTGCACTTGGGGTATGCGGGACAGTCACCGTGACGGTAGTAGGCCATGTCGATATCAAAGACATTCCTGCAACTCAAGGTGAACTCGCAGCGATGTTCGGCGAGCCTACGCTCGCGATGCGCTAAATCACAATCTATCGAACTTAGAACGAGCCCGCGGTAATGTACCGCGGGCTCGTTCGTCATATTGGTATACTTCTTTCATTACTTTGATACCTGCTCTTCATGAAAAAAATCATCATCCTTCCGGTCGTGTTCGCACTTCTGCTCGGCACGGCGGTGCCCGCACAGGCCGCAACGACCTCGCTCGAATATTCGGGCTGGATTCCATACTGGAAAGCCAAGGACGGTGCGCGCGATGCGCAGAAGCATCTCGACCAGCTCACGGAAATTAATCCGTTTGTGTATTCCGTAAA
>CAYIKA010000030.1:0-2831 GCA_964363905.1 uncultured Candidatus Saccharibacteria bacterium | reverse complement strand
GCTGCGGCCTACCAGTTCGCAAATGATTTCCGCTCGATTGGTGCGGCCTGCGACACGGTACGCCTTATGACCTACGATCAGCAGACGATTGACCAGAAGCTGAATGCAGCAAACGCTGGCAAGCCCTATGTGCCGGTCGCAGACCCTAAGTGGACCGAGAAGGTGGTCGCGCTTACCGCAAAGGACATACAGAAGTCGAAGATTGTCATTGGCGTCGCTACCTACGGTCGCGAGTGGAATGTGACGGTCAGTCCTACCGGAAAGATCACGTACAGCGCCGTGTCGTCATTTAATCCTAACTACGCGGATGATATTGAGGATGAGTATGACGTTGAGCGCAGTCGTAACAGCGCAGGTGAGCAGATCATTACCTATCTTAAGGATGATGACGCGGTATCGCAGACATCCCTCATAAAGAAGGCACCGAGCGGCACCCCTACGGGAGAGCTGGTGTCTGAGGGCGCCAAGGCCTACGCAAAATCCTCGAACACCTCGGTGACCTATCGCATGCTCTGGTGGAGCGACGCAGGCGCGATGGAGCAGCAGGTTGCACTCGCGAAGCGCCTTGGCGTGCGCGGGGTCGCCGTCTTTAAGTTTGATGGCGGGGAAGACCGGGGTATCTGGGATGCGCTCCAGTAAGTAGTAATTCAGCAGTCATAGTAAAACGGCCCCTTGCGGGGCCGTTTTTAATCGAAGAGTGATACGAGGTAGGTGTCGATCGTGCGCTGGTCGAGGTCGTAGAAATTCTTCTTGTCGTCATGGAGCGTGTCAGCTAGATCGTGACCCACGAAGCGCCAGTGCCAGGGCTCGAATTGATAATAGGTATTTGCGGCAGGGTAGGAAAGTATGAAGCCGTAGCGATAGGCGTGTTTGGTGAGCCACTCGTAGGCTGCGGTTTTTTCGAATCCCGTAAGACTTCCCCCAATCTCTGGCGTGGTGATGTCCACCGTCGTACCAAGCTGATGTTCGGAATATCCCTGGTCGGCAGAAAAACGATTGGCACCGGCACCGTAGCTCACCGTGTAGCTACTCTTGAGTGCGGCCTGGGTGCCAAATGAGCGATACGCTGAGGCGATCTTAAGGGTGACGCCATCATCTGCTGCGTCATCAATCATCTCTTCGAGATCCCGCACGACCTCCGCGTGGATGCTGAGCGCGCGCGACGAGTCTGAGAGGTACTTCTCATCAATAGGTGAGAGTGCGGAAGGAATGTAGTTCTCGTTCAAGAAGTAGACCTTGGAGTATTTAGCGAGGAGCTCTGGATCGGTCTTCGCGAGCTTTTCGAGCGTACCGACGGTGCCTGAGATGTCACTAATCTGCTTCTCAAAAGTTCCATTCTTGGCCTGCTCCGCGGTGAGTGCGTCTGCGACGCGTGCACGCTCCTCCTTCTCATGCGTGAGCTCGCTCGTTAAGTCTGCAGCGTGCGCGTCTGCCTCAGCTTTAGCTGCCACGAGTGCTGTGTGAACCTGTGAGAGCGTGAGGTAGCGGTAGACGCCGTAACCGCCTCCGAGTACCAGGAGGGCGAGTATGCCAAGAAATATTCGCTCGCGAGCTGACATGTCCCCGGAGTGTAGCATGCACCGCAGGTGCATGAATATTGACATTATTATACTAGTATGTGATACTAGTATTAGTCTTAACTCACCTAAGGAGTAGTACCTCGTGGCATTCGATAAGGAGATCGGTATGGCCAAACCCAAGTCGCCAAACGACATGGACGTGCGCCTCGGGAATAGCATCCGTCAGTGGCGCCTACAGCGCGGCTTGTCGCAGGAACGGCTCGCAGAGAAGATCGGCGTGTCGTTCCAGCAGGTGCAGAAGTACGAGCGCGCCGCCAATCGGGTCAGCTTCAGCAAGCTCTGTCAGATCGCTTCGGCGCTCAAAATGAGCATCGTCGACCTGGTCGGCCAGGATCTGATCATGGGGGAAGACCACACGGGCGCCAATCTGCACGCAGAGCTGTTTCAGGAGGACCTGAAACGCGCTGAAGAGGCCGCGCAGTTCGCGCTCGACACCATACGAAAAATCAGAGCCTCGTAGACACTAGTATCCGGCCCGCAATCCAGTAATGGATGCGGGCCGGTTTTTATTGTGCGGACACGGCGGCGTGCGGTAGTATACGGAAACTATGCCAAGAAAAAGTAAGTACATGCCGGGCGATTACAAACTCCGCGTCGGACGCTCCATAGCAGGGCTCGGGCTGTTTGCAGAAGAAGCAATTCCTAAGGGGTCCTGCATTATCGAATATGTTGGGAAGCCGGTTAGCAAAGAGGAAGAGGAAACGTCAAAAAGTAAATATTTGTTTGCCATCACGAAGAGCCGCACGATTGACGGTAAGCCAAAATGGAATAAAGCAGGCTACATCAATCACGCATGTAAGCCCAATGCGGAGTCAGAAATAAATAAGGGTCGCGTATTTATTCTCGCGATTAAAAATATAAAACCAGGGGAGGAGATTACCTACGACTACGGCGAAGAATATTTTGATGAGCACATCAAGCCGTTCGGTTGTCGTTGCGAGAGTTGTAAGGCAAAAGGAAAGACTAAGGAGAGTGCACTCAAGAAATAGGAAATCAAAAAGCGCGATCGTAGGATCGCGTTTTTTATTCCTACTTCACCCCTTCCTTTAATTGACGCAGAATACGCTCGAGGCGATGAAGTGTTCGCTCGTCATCAGCATCGAGGTCTTCGGCATAGAGTCCATTCCAATGGGGAGTGGGATCAAAGGTGTTGTCGGCGTCGTTCGTATCGACATCGGTATATCCTGAATCGGCAAACGTCACGCGCTTCGGTGCAAGGTGGGTGTGACTGCCGGTAGAAAATCCCGTTGA
>CAYIKA010000029.1:4043-6193 GCA_964363905.1 uncultured Candidatus Saccharibacteria bacterium | reverse complement strand
GCGAGGATTTCAGACGCTGAGGCTGAGCCCTGATCGATAAGCACGACGACTTTTACGTCCTTTGGCACGTCGTTTATGCCGCTTGAGCGGTGCACGATGTTTTCGCGCTTACCCTTGTAGTCTTCGGTTACGACCGCAGTGCCCTCAGGAAGGAAATGGCTTGCGATAGACACCGCTGCGTCGAGGTAGCCGCCTGGGTTGCCGCGGAGGTCGATGATGAGTTTCTTTGCGCCCGAGGATTTAAATTCATTAAGCGCGCCGGTAAAGAGTTTTCCGGAGGTGGCCGTGAACGTGTAGAGCGAAATCTTGTAGATGCCAGTCGAAGCGTCATAGCTCTTCTCTATCGTCGGTACCTCTATAGTGTCGCGAACCGCCGTGAGCTCGATGAGGTCGCCATCGCGCAAAATCTTGAAGGTGACGTTGCTTCCTTTTGGACCGCGAATAAGCTTTACCACCTGGTCGGTTGAAAGTCCTTCGGTCGAAGTGCCGTTAATCGCGAGCACGCCGTCGCCCGCGAGAATGCCGGCGCGCTCTGCTGGAGTACCCTTCAGAGGCGCAATGACGGTGAGGATACCGTCCTTCATGCCAATTTCCATACCCACACCTTCGAAGTTGCCAGCGATATCTTCCTGGAACACTTTTGCTTCCTCGGGTGGCATAAAGACGGTGTAGGGATCGCCGTATGCCGCGGCGAGGCCTTGAATCGCATTCCACACCTTCTGGTTCGCGGTTGGTGGCGTACTTGAGGCATGCGTCTGCACGAACTTCGAGTCAAGCGTATTCCATGCCTTCCAGAAATCAGCTAGATCGGCGGAATCGTCCGGAGTCGCATCAAGTCCGTCGCTAAAAAGCGGAATGTTTGTGAATGCCTTGCCGGTCGTTGCTGCGCCGACCGAGAGTCCTCCAACAAAACCCACGAAGAGCATCACCGCGAGCGCCGCAGCGATACGCGTTGTTCGTGCGAACGGTAACGTCCGCTTTTTTACATCCTCACCTTCCATTGCGGTCAGTATAACACTCACTCACGTATACCCAGTCGATGCGCTATCCGCATAAAGATGCGCGCTATACTAAAAACCAATGATAACGAGACATAGCCGTGGTTCATCAGTCTGGGTAGACCTGGAATCTCCTACCTATGACGAACTCGACAGCGTGATGCAGGAATTCGGCATCGATCCGAGGGTAGAAGAGGAAATCGTGACCCCGACTCCCTATCCTCTCACTCTTGCGTCGCCTGACTACCTCTACCTCATTCTCCACTTCCCTACGTCGGACCCTTCGGGCGGCACCCGCGACCAAGAAGTCGACTTCATTGTCGGAAAAAACTTTCTTATTACCGCGCGTTACGAAGTGATTGATTCTATTCACACCCTACACCGGGTGTTTGAAGCTGAGGAATTAGTGGGTTCGCACGGAGAGGGCGGGAAAACCGCCACTCTTCTGGAACTTGTACTACGTCGTCTGTACGGCGCCATTCGCGAAGAAATGGAGCAGGTCGCACGCAATCTTGAGCGCATCGAACATGACATTTTTGCCGGACGCGAACGCCGCACGGTCCGCACTATTTCGGAAACCGCTCGCGTACTCCTACGCTTCGAGACCATACTTGCCCGCCATGAGGAACCGCTCGACACGTTCCTTGATGAACTCGCGCAACCAGAATTCTTTGGGCGCGGGTTCCGCGACAATGCCGCGCAAATCGTGGCCGAGCATGACCACGTCGCCGCACTCGTGTCTTCCTACCGCGACGTAGCGCACGAGCTTCGCATCACAAACGACTCCCTCCTGACTGCGTCACAAAACGAAATCGTAAAAGCGCTCACCGCCATGGCGTTCTTCCTGGCTCCACCCACCCTTCTTGCCTCCTTGTTTGGTATGAACGTGACGAACATACCGTTTACTGAACACCCTCATGCGTTTTGGATAATTCTTTGTCTCATATTCGCCGTCACGGGCATCTTCTATCTGGTGTTCCGCATTAAAAAGTGGCTCTAGGGGCGCACAAAGCCGTGGTGGTATAGTTTCTTCATGAAATGGTTCAGTAAGCTTTTGCATCCTGAAAGCGTCCCCACTCTCTCAAACGCGCCGGTCTTCTTGACGAACACACTCACCGCGCGTAAAGAAATATTCTCGCCTCAGAAAGCGGG
>CAYIKA010000029.1:1735-3943 GCA_964363905.1 uncultured Candidatus Saccharibacteria bacterium | reverse complement strand
GAGGAATACCTTGCGGACATTCGTGCGCTTGGCGTGGACACATCTGCCATCACGTTCCCACGCGCAACCGAATACATGAAGGAGCAGATTGAGATGATCCGCGCACTCGAGGAGCGTGGCCTCACCTACCCTACCCACGACGGCATTTATTTTGATACGTCGAAATTCCCTGCCTACGGCAAACTCGGCAACGTTGCGGATAGCCAGCGCAAAGAATACGCGCTCGCGGACATTGGACGCCGCATAACGGAAAATAAAGAAAAGAAGCACGCTGCTGATTTCGCGCTCTGGAAATTCTCTGACAAGAAGGGCGAGCGTCTGCAGGAGTGGGATTCACCCTGGGGTGTCGGATTCCCGGGCTGGCACATTGAGTGCTCGGCGATGGCGCGCGCACTTCTCGGCGTTACGCTTGATATTCATACCGGCGGCATGGATCACATTCCGGTGCATCACAACAACGAGATTGCTCAGTCGGAGAGCATTTCCGGCAAACCACTCGCCCGCTACTGGCTGCATAACGCCTTCCTTAATATAGAGAGCGAGAAAATTTCGAAATCACTCGGCAACGACATCTACCTCTCGGACATTACTGCCAAGGGATTCCACCCGCTCGCACTCCGCTACTTCTTCCTCCAAGCACACTACCGCTCGCCGCTTAACTTCACCTGGGACGCTCTCGCGGCTGCAAACGAAGCACTCACGCGTCTGTGGCGCCTAGCCGCGACCGCAAAAGAGGAGGCCAAGGGCCGCACCAAACCGTCGGACGAAAGTCGCCGCATGGTCGCGCTCCTGCGTGACGACATTTCTACGCCTCAGGCGCTCGCCCTCCTATGGAGCGCCATAAAGGACGAGGATTTGGACGCTACGCATGTGTGGGGCGTTATAGAGGCTGCGGAGCCCGTGCTCGGTCTCTCTCTCACCCACCCACCCGTTTCTTCTGGAGCACCCGCCACGTTGACGGGAACCAACATCCCCGCAGCCATCCAGGAGCTACTTACTACGCGCGAGCTCGCGCGTCAGGCACGAGATTTCGCGCGTGCTGACGAATTACGTATCCACATAGAGGAACGGGGATATCATGTGGAGGACGGCCCTTCTGGCACCATAGTCACCAAGAGACCCGGTTGATACAATTGGGGGAATGGCTGCTGATCCGGTTACGCGCATACCTCCCCAAAGTCTCGATGCAGAGCGCGCACTTCTGGGCGCACTCCTTCTGAAACCGGACGCTATTCACGACGTCGCCGATACCGTGCGCTCGGGTTCTTTTTATGCAGAAAAGCATCGACTCATTTACGAGGCGATGCGTGAACTCGTCGAGCGTGGCGAGCCTATCGATATTCTCTCTCTGTCAGAACGTTTGAATGCCAACACCCACCTAGAACGCATTGGCGGCCGTTCATACATTGCCGAGCTCGCGGGGTCCGCGCCTGCTCCTGGTAACTTCAACCACTACGCGGAACTCGTCGCGCGCAAGCACCTCATGCGCGCACTCATTGATGTGTCGTATGAAATCACGGAGTCAGCGTACGACGACTCTCGCGACACCGTCGAAGTGCTCGATGACGCAGAAAAGAAAGTCATGGCTATTGGTAACGCGTCGGCCGTACACAAATTCGTTGCCATTGCCGACAAAGTGGACGACGCCTGGGAGCGTATTGAGCAGTTGTCCAAAAACGATGGCGCGATCCGTGGCGTGCCGACCGGGTTCCCTGACCTTGATAACCTTCTCTCGGGTCTCCACAAGTCTGACCTCATCATCCTCGCCGCACGTCCTTCTATGGGTAAGACTTCGCTCGCGCTCGATATCGCGCGCAACGCGGCGGTGCGCCACAACGTGCCCGTCGGTATCTTTTCGCTCGAAATGAGTTCGGAGCAGCTCGTGGATCGTATGCTCTCTGCTGAGAGTTATGTGAACTCATGGAAAATGCGCACGGGCGCCATCCATGCGGAAGAAGACTTTGGAAAAATTCGCGATGCGCTCGAAACACTCTCGAAGGCACCTATTTATATCGATGATAAGCCGGCAAACAATATTCTCGCCATGCGTGCGGTTGCCCGCCGCCTGAAGCGCGAACGCGGCATCGGACTCATCATTGTGGACTACCTCCAGCTCATGGCACCAACCAGCACCAAAGCCTCGGACTCCATGGTGCAACAGGTTACAGAAATCTCACGCTCGCTGAAGCAGCTCGCCCGCGAAATCGA
>CAYIKA010000029.1:0-1635 GCA_964363905.1 uncultured Candidatus Saccharibacteria bacterium | reverse complement strand
GTCGACATCCATCAGTGCCGTATGTGCATGCGCTTTGCACGAGTCGACACTGACACCCTTTGCTCCTACTGTGCAGACCCGAACCGCGATGATTCCATACTGATGGTGGTAGAAAAAGACCAAGACCTTGCAGCATTCGAGCGCGCGAGTGCGTACCGCGGTCGCTACTTTGTGCTCGGTGGCGTACTTACCCTTTCTGGCAAAGGTCACATTCGTGATCGCGACCTAGTGCGTGTTGTAGAAGCGAGAGCAAAGACCGGTCTTGCAGAAATTGTGCTTGCGCTCTCCGCAACATCCGAAGGCGAACACACTGCCGACCGCGTGCGCGAGGTCCTCGCCCCTCTACGCGGTCCACTCAAACTCTCCGCACTCGGTCGTGGCCTTGCGACAGGTTCGGAATTGGAATACTCCGACGCCGAGACACTCTCAGGCGCGCTTCAAAACCGTAAAGAGACCTAAATCAAACGCGCCCGAGGATTGCATCCTCGGGCGCTAGTATTCAATTTCTTTCCATCCAATTTCCTTCAGTTTCTCTACGGAAACTCCTTCTGGAGAAAAATGGACGAAGATCTCATCAGTTTTTTCATCCATCTCGACCCGATCCACTCGCAACCGGTAATCATTATTACCTCCCGGGGTGAAGAGCAGACTTTGGCGGCGAATCGGAATGCTAGAGCGCATACCAGTCAAACCGACTGTTAGATGACCGTGTGGATATTTTGGATCTTCGAAACATACGCGATACGTAAGAAGAAACATGAGCGGTACCTCCCCGTTCTCCCGCAAGAGTACGTATACCAACGGGTAAAGTCAAAACCCGCCAGAGGGCGGGTTTTTGGTTGCTTAGGCGATCGATTCGATCTTTACCTTCACGTAGGGCTGGCGGTGACCGCGACGCTTAAAGTAGCGGCTCTTTGCCTTGTACTTCACGACGTCGATCTTCTTTGCGCGACCTACCATTTCTACGGTGGCGGTTACCTTGGCGCCTGCGACTGCAGGGGTACCAATATTAGAGTCCTTGCCGTTGTCGGTCATGAGGACCTCGTCGAAGGTGACCGTGTCACCCTTTTTGAGTGCCTCGGTAGCGGCACCGCGACCGAGCTTCTCGATGCGGAGGGTAGCGCCCGGAGACACGACATACTGCTTGCCGCCGGTCTTAATTACTGCGAGTTCCATAATCCCCGTATCTTATAGGTTTCTAGGCAAAAGGCAAGGGCCATCCGCTTATGACGGATGGCCCAAAATCTAGGTCCGGATGCAGGTGGCAACCACCCGCACCGTGTCCATTTCCTGGTGACCTACTTCACTTATGCCAAAGCCGATCTTAAAGGCAAGGTAGGATCCGGCGTAGATTACGCCAATCGCGAACGCCGAGAAAATAAGCGCCCGTGTCTTTCCTCCAGCCCGAAGTGCTCGAGTTGAGTAGTCGCTTATGAGGCCGCCCATGACAAAGCAGACGTAGACAATCAGGGTTAAAATCCACAGTATCATAGTCATAGTCCCCTCCCCGTAAATGTGAGTGCGGTATGCAATCGAAACGTCTCGGGCTATTCTATACCCTTTCAAGCGCCCTGCATGGTAAAAGCCGCCCAGGAACCCTGGACGGCTTTTGTATTATCGAGAGCGATACAGACA
>CAYIKA010000028.1:3126-6545 GCA_964363905.1 uncultured Candidatus Saccharibacteria bacterium | reverse complement strand
TGTCTTCCATCGACCCATAGTACCAAAAAGAAGAGCCGGTCCCGAAGGACCGGCTCTGAGATGTCGTGCACTATTCGCGGTACACGAAAACACTGTTCCGTGCCCGGGCAAGTTCTGGGTTCGTATGCCTCGTGTAGGCAAAGTCACCGTTGATCGGAAGAGGCTTCTCGAACGCGATGCGTTCAATATCCTCAAGCAGGGCCTGTGCCTTGAGAAGGAGGTAAAGATTCAGATGTGGGATGCCCCCAATGACCTCCAAAATGAAATCATTTTGATTCCACTTCTTTACCCGTTCCTTCTTACGGACCCGAGACTGAATTGAACCTGCCTTGGCCAGAAGATTTTCATACAGCGCTTCGCGGCCGGGATAGGTCGGATCGTGAGGAAATACTCGAGGTTGAATGCCAAAGTACGCACGCAGTACGATATTTTCCCGTGCGATACCTTTTCGATCGAATGATTCAGCGATCGCGTTCACTACGCTTTCGTACTCGCGCTCGGCACCAGGCGGTCGAATGAGCGACTCACGACCAACGTGGCCCGCAACGCAGTATTCCTCTGCGGTCGCGACCACAAGCAAACATCCACCTGCCTGGAAGAAAACCCCTTGTCGTTTACGGATAGCTACCACATCAGCAGGTTTGTAGCTCCCGTAGAGCTCAACTCCATTTGAGAGGACACGTTTGGAATCAAACTCAGTGAAATGATTGCGACGTGCACTCATCACGCCTACATTCGGCAAAAAAATTCGATCGACTTTCTTCTTGTCTCGTTTTCCATCGTCCACCACACTCAATCGTGCGAGTCTGTCTTCAATCGTCTCTGTCTCTTTGACGAGTGGATGACTTGGTTGAAAACACTGCACACGATAGGGAACGGGTGCAGCCATTCTGTAGCTGAGCGGCCGTGGCCACTTCTGAACCTGTTCTGTAGTCACGCTTCTCTCCTTGGAACTAAATCAGCCTGCACCATACCTCTATAATGTGACTACGTCAATGCGTTCTTCACCATTATCTGGTAGAGTGCAGGGATGAAAGGAACCCTTTCGGTCGTGGCGACCCCTATCGGAAACCTCGCGGACATTACGTTCCGTGCAGTTGAAACCCTCAAGCAGGCGGATGCTATCGCCTGTGAGGATACGCGCGTGACCTCCAAACTGCTCGCGCGCTTTGATATCAAAAAGCCGCTCCTTATATATCACGCGCAGTCAGGCGCGCTCGCGGCCTCCCGCGTACTTCAGATGCTCGGAGAAGGAAAGCATATTGCGCTCGTGACTGATGCTGGTACTCCCGGCATTTCGGACCCCGGCACGGAACTGGTGCGTCAGGCGCGCGAGCGCCTCGGCGAGGATGTGCGCATCGAGGCGATTCCGGGCCCCTCTGCACTTACGGCGGCACTCTCCATTGCAGGAGTGCCTACCCACGAATTCGTCTTCCTTGGCTTCCTGCCGCACAAAAAAGGCCGTCAGACGCTCTTTCGGGAGATTGCAGATATGGAGCGTACGGTCGTCTTCTATGAATCCCCGCATCGCATAGAGAAAGCACTTGCCTCGCTCACTGAATTCCTTCCTGAGGAACGAAAAGTAAGCGTACTGCGCGAGCTCACGAAAATTCATGAGTCGGTAGTGGAGGGAAGTGCGGCTATTGTCGCTGATTACTTCACCAGACACCCGCAAGAAGTGCGGGGAGAGTTTGTTGTCATAGTTTCGCCCTGATACACTTAGCGGCATGTCGCGCGAAAGCATGCTCATTGTGCTTGGTATCGTTACGATACTTTCGCCATTTTCTGGATTTCCATCCTCGTGGCTGATGTGGTTCTACCTCTTCGCAGGGCTTGTCGTCACGGTTATTGGAGTGACGCTCCGTCTTGCGCGCACGAGGCGTGCCAGGAAGCCCGTTTCCGTTCATGAAGCAGCAACCCCGATCCTCTCGTAAACCCGCCTACTTTATTCTCATAATAGGAATGCTCGTCATTCTCGTGGGCGGATTCGCTATTCCCTACGCCATAGCGATGCAGAATACGTATACCCGTAGCGACAAGGGTGCGACCACCACGCCTCTTGCACGCCTCTTGCCAAAGGTTGAACCAAAGCTCGATACGGCTGCCTATGATCGGAAGCTTATTGCCATCGCAAACTATGCCTCCACCACGTCTTCCACGACGGCGCGTTTGTGGCCGGCAAAAGCGGTGTATCCAAAGGCGGGGGCCATCCTGCCGTTCAAACGCATCGTCGCCTACTACGGAAACTTCTACTCCACCAAGATGGGCGTGCTCGGGGAGTACCCGCGCGAGGAAGTGCTCGCAAAACTGAAGGGTGAAGTTGCGAAGTGGAATGCCGCAGACCCAAAGACGCCGGTTGTTCCTGCAATCGACTACATTGCAGTAACCGCGCAGGGAAGTGCTGGTGCTGACGGCAAGTATCGTCTCCGGATGCCGGCCGAACACATTGAAAAAGCTATCTCGATGGCAAACGAAGTGAATGGCATCGTAATTCTTGAAGTACAGGCCGGACTCTCGACCTATCAGGCAGAATTACCCGTGCTTGAGAAATACCTGAAGGAACCAAACGTGCACCTCGCACTCGACCCAGAATTTAATATGAAGGGCGGTGAAAAACCTGGCACCGTCATCGGCACCGTGTCAGCGGCAGATGTAAATTATGCCGCAGG
This sequence comes from uncultured Candidatus Saccharibacteria bacterium, assembly GCA_964363905.1. Lineage (GTDB taxonomy): Bacteria > Patescibacteriota > Minisyncoccia > Phycocordibacterales > Phycocordibacteraceae > C7867-001. The sequence goes on along the minus strand of CAYIKA010000028.1, from coordinate 3,876 downwards.
CTATCTCGCGAATTTGGTGAAGGAAAATAATCTACCGCCAAAAATTCTTGTGGTGCATCGCTTCACGCAGAGAATGGTAACGGGGTATCAAAACATCATGCCGCTCCCCGAGGTGCAGATTGTGATGGTTATGGATGGGTGGGGCGCACCGGCAAGAAAGATAAATACCTATAGGACCTTCATCTATCCGGAACCGGTTCAATTCACCGGCTTCAAGCTTTTCTACAAGAATGACCTCAAAGAGACACCCCCACGCCTCCTCACTCCAGAAGAGGTTCTCAAACTAACGCCGCAGCCCTCATTTATTCAGTATCAGTAACATCGACAATTTCGATGTTATGTGGCAAAGTCTACACAGGCATTGATATTGATTCCAAGGAGGGAGTCATGGAGACGAAAGAGCAAATTCGCTCAGAAGAGGAAATCCGCTCGGACTATCTGGACGCCGTGCGGAACTACAATCAAGAGCTCCGGAAGCGGATCGAGGACAATCCTCTCGATCAGCCGGGCGACAGTGTTCAGGTGAGGGGAGCAAAGAAGCTCTATCGCGAGCTTACGCCGTATATCGCCAGCGGTTGTCACTGGGACGAAAACGGTCTTCAGATTCGCGCGTAACTCATCATCGCGCATACAAAGAAACGCTCGCACGAAAGTGCGGGCGTTTTGATATTCATTCACCTCCCACATCTTCGCGCTATACTGTCTCTAAATGGAGAATCCGGAACGCGTCACCTATTTCGCTGCCACTGA
>CAYIKA010000028.1:0-3026 GCA_964363905.1 uncultured Candidatus Saccharibacteria bacterium | reverse complement strand
TATACTGTCTCTAAATGGAGAATCCGGAACGCGTCACCTATTTCGCTGCCACTGATTCAAGGGGCAAAAAAGTACCCTTCGGTATTAAGTCGAAGGATCGTCCGCGTCACATGTATGTGATCGGAAAGACGGGTATGGGTAAGTCGACCTTGCTTGAGAACATGGCCATTCAGGACATTCGTAACGGCGAGGGGATGGCCTTCATCGACCCGCACGGAAGTGCGGTCGAAACGCTCCTTGATTTCATCCCTGAGCACCGCGTGAAGGATGTAGTGTATTTCGCGCCATTCGATCTCGATCAACCGATTGCCTTTAACGTCATGGAGGACGTGGGATACGACAAGCGTCACCTCGTGACCTCAGGTCTCATGGCGACCTTTAAGAAGATTTGGGAAGACGCATGGTCAGCCCGCATGGAGTACATTCTCACGAATACACTCCTCGCCCTTCTTGAGTACCCAGACGCGACATTGCTCGGCGTGAATCGCATGTATACCGATAAGGCCTATCGCAAGAAAGTGGTCGACAATGTGAAAGATCCAATCGTGAAGGATTTCTGGACGAAAGAATTTGCAAACTACACGGACCGCTTTACGCAGGAAGCAACACCGGCTATTCAAAACAAGATCGGTCAGTTCACGTCGAACCCACTCATTAGAAATATCATCGGCCAACCTAAGTCATCCTTTGATATTCGCGAATTGATGGATAATCGCAAAATTCTTCTCATCAACCTCTCGAAGGGGCAGGTGGGGGATGTGAATATGCGCCTCTTGGGTTCCATGATCACGACGCGCATCTTCTTGGCGGCCATGAGTCGTGCGGAGCTTGTGCCTTCCGAACTCAAGAAAACACCGAACTTTTATTTCTATGTGGACGAATTCCAGAACTTCGCCAACGAGACCTTCGCCGAAATTCTTTCTGAGGCCCGTAAATACAATTTGAATCTTCTTATTGCGCACCAGTACGTGGAGCAGATGGAAGAAGAGGTGCGTAATGCCGTGTTCGGAAACGTGGGTACGACGGTGTCATTCCGCGTGGGTCCCTTTGACGCCGAGACACTCGAGACCGTGTTTACTCCTGAGTTTTTGGCTGAGGACTTGGTGAATCTCGGATTTGCGCAAATTTACCTCTCCCTGATGATCGATGGTATTGGGTCGCGGCCCTTTTCTGCCGTCACCCTTCCCCCTATCCAAGCGCCGCCGCGTTCGTATCGCTCTGAAGTTATCCAAGCGTCCAAAACAACGTACGGTAACCCGCGTGCAGGGGTCGAAGAAAGTATCTATGCAGAACTCGCCCAGGGAGCTGAAGCAGAACCCGCACCACCACAGAAGAGTCAGTATCAGAACCGTCCACCGCAATCGCAGTCACCGCGTCCTCCACAAAGTAGTGAGCGAGAGGGTCCGCGCGCGAGTGCGCCCGCGCCGCGCCGTCAGGAAGAACGCCGCGAGCCAAGACGCGAAGAGCCACGAAGAGAACCGGTGGTAAACCAGAGAAGCGCCGAAGACTTAAAAGCGATTCTGAAGAGCACCGTTGCGCAATCAGAGAAGAAAGTGGAGCAGAAGGTAAAAGGCGAACAGCAATCACTCAAGAGCGCACTTGCGGACGTGATTAAGAAAGAACAGGTACCCGAGCGCACTGAGACGAAACCGAGAGAGGAGCCTGCACCTCGTTCTCAGAACCACCGAACTCCTGAAGCAGAAAAAAAAGATACGTTCGCGCAATCGGCCCCTGTATTTGAGGTCCCAGAAAACGTTCTGCGCGATATTTTCAAGGATTCGCTCTAGCGTCTGAAACGTTTGGGCCTCCGGTGCGGTATTACTCTATGAACCACCTTAGAAACCTAATACCGGATAGCGATGCATAGCGTACTCTACGCCCCCACCTGAGGACCTGACTCCTCAGGTGGGGGCGGCATTGCTATACCCTGAAGGTATCGTATCGTGGTACTACCACCCGCTTATGAAGCGCATTCTCATTTTCTCCCTCAATTATTTCCCCTTCGTGGGGGGCGCTGAGGTTGCCCTTAAAGAGGTAACCGACCGCATTGATCCAAGCGACCTTTCTTTTGACCTTATTGCGTACCGTTTTGATTCAACTCTTCCGAAAGTTGAGCAGATCGGCAATATTACGGTGCACCGCGTGGGATGGGGAAAGCCGAACCTCGCGGTGTCGGAGAGCTTCGGAAAGCTCATGTATGTCGCAAAGATAGCGTACATACCTCTTGCCGCTCTTGCTGCCGTCAGGCTCCATCATAAGCGTCCGTATGACGGAGCGTGGGCCATGATGACCTACATGCTTTTTCCGATCGTGCTTATGCGTCTGCTTGGTGTCCGGCTCCCGTACCTGCTTACGCTCCAAGAGGGCGATCCGTTTGAGCACGTATTTGCACGTCTTCATATACGCCTCCTTCTCCCGCTTCTTCAGTACGGCGTACGTCATGCCGTGCGCGTTCAGGCCATTTCGTCTTTTCTTCTTACCTGGGCAGGCCGGCTCGGGTTTGCCGGAAAGGGTGTGGTCATACCCAATGGCGTCGACCTCGCGCACTTCTCGCGCACCATTCGTCCCGAAAACGTTGACGATGTACGTCGCGCACTTGGCAAGCATGCGGGAGAGGTGTACCTCGTGACGACATCAAGACTGGTCTACAAGAATGCGATCGATGACGTCATTCGTGCGGTCGCGCTCTTGCCTGTAAACGTATCTTTTTTGGTATATGGAAGCGGACCGGAGGAAGCGAGTCTCCAGACGCTCGCGAGTGAGCTCGGACTCGAAGAGCGTGTCCGCTTTATGGGGCACCTGGGACACGAAACATTGCCGCACGCGCTTTCGGCCTGCGACATTTTCATTCGCCCGTCGCGCTCCGAGGGTATGGGCAATTCATTCATAGAAGCGATGGCGGCAGGTATACCGGTCATTGCGACGCAGGAGGGCGGCATTGCCGATTTTCTTTTTGACGCAAAACGTAATCCTGATAAGAAACCGACGGGGTGGGCCGTTGATCCAAATAGCCCTGAGCAAATACG
>CAYIKA010000027.1:6366-7008 GCA_964363905.1 uncultured Candidatus Saccharibacteria bacterium | reverse complement strand
GGATCTGGTGCGTGCGCCCGGTCTCGGGCATGACTTTCAGAAGTGAATGGGTACCAATGTCACTCACCACCTCATAGCGCGTAATCGCTTCACGCATGGTGCCACGCGCCTTGGGCTGAGCTGAGCGCAAACGAAAATCTTTACGAGAACGTCCTATGGAAAATTCGATGGTTCCCTTCCGCTCCTTGGGCACGCCATAGATAAACGCTAGGTAGGTCTTTTTGGCCTCACGGTTTTGGAACACTGACTTCAAATGAGCATGCGCTTCTGGGGTCTTTGCAAAGACGAGCACCCCCGAAGTGTCGCGGTCGAGTCGGTGCACCACACCCGGACGCGCGATCTCAGTGCCATCAGGCAGTCGCTGCGTCTCCCCCACGGCGGCACTTGCCGGATAATGTGCCGCAAACCAATCACTGGCCGTCTGGTCAGTTGAGTGACCGTCGGGGTGCGTCATGATGCCGGTCGGCTTCGCGACCGCGACCATGTCGGCGTCTTCGTAAATGATTGGAAGCTCCATCCGCCCACTCTATCAGTTCTCCCTCTTCCGCGCGCATATCCCCAATACCGCGCGATCGCGCGGTATTGGGGATATGCGTTTTGAAAATCTGAATGAAGTGGCGAGAGAACTATTCGTAGACGATT
>CAYIKA010000027.1:0-6356 GCA_964363905.1 uncultured Candidatus Saccharibacteria bacterium | reverse complement strand
TTCGGCGCCCTGGCCCCCGATTTTCGGCGACCGCCCAAAGTCGGTGACATGCATTTTAGAAATTACTCGTAGACGATTGAGAAGTGGGTGTAGGAGCCGAGCGCCGGAAACCAGTGCGTCTCCACCTCCTCTACTTTTGCGAGAAAGGGACCCTTTTCGAGCTCCTCAAGAAAGGTCTCGAGAGTGCGGCGCGGACCCTCGGCCACCACCTGCACGGTGCCGTCTTTCATGTTCTTTGCCTCCCCTACCAATTTGAGTGCGCGGCCTTTTCGCTGTGCAAAATCACGGTACATTACCATTTGCACCTTCCCAGAAATCTTTGCCTCGAGCCGTTCCATATCCTCAGGATACGCGAAGCTTTAAAAAAGACATAAAATGCGCTACTGTAGCGCTACGCGCGATTAGCTCAGTTGGTTAGAGCAATCCGTTTACACCGGAAAGGTCGGGGGTTCGAGTCCCTCATCGCGCACCGAATTCTAATGAAGAAGCCGCAAGCAAAAGCCTGCGGTTTCTTTATTTTGTGCGCATGAGAGGACTCGAACCTCCAAGGATTGCTCCATACGCTTCTGAGGCGTACGCGTATACCAGTTCCGCCACATGCGCATTACTCGCTTCCGCCAGCTGTGCCCTCGCCAGGAATCGAACCTAGATCTACGGCTTAGAAGTCCGCAGCTTTATCCATTAAGCTACGAGGGCTGTGTTTTTCCCCAACAATCGAACTGTACATAGGTCTTGCGCCTATGACAATTAGCACAACGTATATCGCATTTTTCTATTTCTACCATTATGGACTTCCATGAATAATGTCCGCCGAGCATGCGTGCAACATTCTTAAATTTTGTTGAACGATCCTTGTGATCGAAATCAAGCACAATTGGATCTGTTTCCCCGCAGTCAGTGCAGGATTTATCCGCAAGATATTCTAATAACGCTGTGCGTATTTTAATACGATGTCTCTTTTGAGCAGCGTATAGATCACTTCTTTCCTTATACGGCATGTAAGGATTATAGCAGTCTGCTCTAACCCAAATTGACCGTCCTACTTGCTAGGGTCAACAAACTGATAGGTGTCGCGATAGCGGGCGCCCTCTGCGGCGCGCGTAGCATAGACTTCCTCAAGTGAGGAAATGAGTTGCTTTTCGGGAGTGCGTGGGGCGACTTGCTGAGCAGTCACCGCTTCCCCACTCGTGACATGGATGAAAAACCAGATGTTCCAACCGAGACTTCCGAGCAGAAAGAGTCCTGCAAAAAGAATGAGCATGAACCAGTCTCGCAAGGGACGCGCCGCGCTATCTGAGCGCTGCATGTGCTGAATCTTGAGAGGATTGGGTAGATGAATATTCATAGTTATTTCGCGGGCGTGGTGGTTCCGGCTCCTAAAATACTCACCGAGAATACCGTAGCAGCAGTCCATGTACCCTTTGCCGTTGGCTCAGTGTCGAGCACAAGGTTCTCGATGCGAATGTCTGTCTGATTGTATTCAAGCGCACCCAGGGTTCGCACGACCGCATCAAACGAACCGGTGATCTTCAATGAGAGCGAGAGACGTCCCTCAGGCGTTGGTTTATCAGAGACTGAGATGACGTCCACCGCCGCACCGAGCGCACGCCCGGTCTTTTGGAGCGACTCAAGGAATATCGCTATATCACCCGCAACGACAACGTGACTCTTAATCATCGCTTCGTTGTTCGTAAGCTCCGTAAGAATCCCTTCGGTCTCACTCACCCGTGCCTGCTCTTCGTGTAGGCGCGCAATTTCTGCTTCCAGATCTGCCACCTGCTGCGCCTCTTTTTTCACCGTAAAGAATCCGCCGAGGTAGGCCCCTCCTCCAAGGACGAGTATGACGAGCGCAACAACGAGGTGAGTAAGGGGACGGCTCATGGTGTAAAGGTTCCTGAAAGCGTAATGGTGAAATCAATGGCCGTCTCCTTGGCATACGCACTAATGGGCAGCTCAGCAGCTTTTATAAATGGAAGCGCGCTCAGGGTTTGTACGTACGTGCGAAGGGTGTCGCGTGTGGAAGCCACACCCGCGAGCGTCATGCGATGTATGCCCTTTGCCGGAGACGGGGTGTAGGTAACCGCCGTAATTTTAATACCTGCGCGCGGTGCCGCGAGGACCGCACGTACTGCACCGCTTGCGGTGGGCTGTTTTGCTCCTAGGGTGAGCTGTTTTGCACTCGCTTCAATAGCACCAATGCGTGCCTCAATTGCGCCTTGGTCGGTTGCGACTGCACGCGCATTCAGGTCAGCAAGTTCTGCGGTATGTGCGCGCACCTTTTGATGCAAATAAATATAGGAAGGAAAAAGAAGGAGTGCGTGCACGATACCGAGCAGAGTCAGCAGTACAGACGCAACCACGACCACACGAAACACGTATCCGCGCGCGAGCGCGCGCAAACGGTTCTCGGGGAGAAGATTGGTGAGGTTAGGCTGCATAGGTACGAAGTGCGAGCCCTATCGCCGTGCCATAGGCGAGCGATTCCATATAGTCGATGGGTGGAAGCCAGTGGTCTCTGGAGGCGAGATTGGTAAACACGTCCCCAAGCGCAACCGGAATCTTTAGGTTTGATTCAAGGTACTCAGAAAGTCCGCGCACTGTTGCGTTTCCTCCCACGAGGATTGCGCGCGACACGGGCGCGTGGCCGGTTCCCTCGCCCGAGCGCGCCTGCCAATAATCAAGACGGCGCACAATTTCATCGCGGATAACCGACACCGTTGAGAGCATGGCCGCGAGATATTCCTCATTGCCCGGGCCGCCCACCAATCCCCGTTCTGCTTTTACGCGCTTTGCCTCTTCTTCGGATACTGAAAAGTATTTCTGGACCGCGAGCGTAAGCGCGTGACCGCCGATATCAAGCGTGGTGGCAAAGCGCGGAAGACGCTGTTCAACAATCAGAAGCTTCGTCGTGGTCCGACCAATATCAATGATGAGCACCGTCTCATCACTTCCGGTTGCAAGAAGTGCGCGCGGCAATGAGAACGTCTCGCTCTCAATCGAGATCGCCTCAATACCCGCCTCATCAAGGGTGGAGAGGGATTCTGTAATGACGCGCGATGCGTAGCCCACTCCCACCACATGCGTCTGATCGCCCACCGTGCCCGTCGCCACTACGTCAAAACTCGTCTCTGCGGGTGGAAGCGGCACGTATTCATCTATGTGCTGCTCGACGGCAGTACGTTGATCACGCTTCGTGGCGCCCGGCACATCAGCTTCAAAGAGATAGCTTCTTGATTCGGAGAGGGCGATGTTTGCGAAATGAATATTGTGTTCGCGGGCGAGCGTGCGAATCGCACCCACCACTGCCGCACGGTCCGCAATTTCTCCTCCTTCCATTGCACCTAGTTCAAGGCGTCCCTCGCCGTAGGCCACGAGCTCGAGTCCAGCGAAGCGCTCAGCGACAACCGCGAGCTTTATACCGCTCGCAGAAATATCGATGCCTGCCGAAGGGGGCGAAAGGTAGCGCGGTGCGGCGAATTCGACGCGGGTAAATCGTTTGAACGAATCGAGTAGCGACATGCTCCGCAAATTATACTACGCACGTACTCGTGCGCGGCTTTAAAACACTAGTGCGCGCCTGTTCCGGGCGGCACGTGGCGATCAGGAATCATGAACGCAAACGTGTCTCCCTCCCCCACCGCAAAAAGCATGCCATTTGATTCGAGTCCTTTAATAGTTCGGGGAGCGAGGTTCGTCACAAACGAAAGTTGGCGACCAACGAGTGCCTCGGGTTCTGTGTACGCGGCAATGCCCGACACAATTTGGCGTGGCTCAGCTTCACCTGCGTCCACCATGAGGCGCAGCAGCTTGTCGGTCTCAGGCACGCGCTCTGCAGAAAGCACGGTGCACACCCGCACTTCTATTTTTGAGAAATCATCGATTGAAATTTTTTCTTGATCCATAGGTACTACTTAGTGGTGTGTGAAAGATAGCTGGTAAGGATGAGTGCTGCAGCAGAAGCGTCCATGTGTCCGGTCTTTCTCTGGTGCACACCTTCGAAATCCCTCCTCGCTTCCTGCGTAGTCAGCATTTCGGGTTCAAACACTACCGGAAGATTAGTTGCCTGGTACAGCGTGTCTGCCAAACCATGCGCCGCTTCCATAATGGCGTTCTCCCCTCCTTGGTAATTGCGTGAATCCCCTATGACGATGACTTTCACATTCTCGCGTTCAATGAGACCGGTGAGCTCGTCGAGAAGACGCGCGTCGTTTCCGAGCACGCCGTGCGGAAATCCCATCGTGCCGTCCTCGTCTGAGAGGGCAAGGCCAATGTTTTTTGAGCCGTAATCAATACCAAGATAGCGCATACGCAAATCCTACACGCATACGGATACCCGTGCTATAGTCGCCTCCATATGATGCATCCCTACTTCGAGAGCGCATTTCCATTCATGCACCCTATGTTTGGATTGGTGTTTCTTCCGCTGGTGCTTGCACTCGCACTCTGGACCATTGCCATCAAAGGCTATGCGCTCTGGCATGCTGCAAAAGCTGATCACAAGGTGTGGTTCGTTGCGATTCTCCTTGTGAATACTCTCGGCATACTTGAACTCGTCTACCTTATTGGGTTCCGCGACAAAACTCCTAAATCAATTGCACCTCCTCCTGCTCCCGCACCTTCCTCTTCAGGAGGAGGGGTGGAGTAAGAAGAAACATACGGAGGGGTGGCAGAGTGGTCTATTGCACCTGTCTTGAAAACAGGAGTCTCTTTACGGGGACCGCGAGTTCGAATCTCGCCCCCTCCGCAAAACAACGGGCCGGAAGCGAAAGCTTCTGGCCCGTATGCTTTTGCGAGTAGGGGGCGAGATTCGAAAGTGAGCGCGGGTTTACCAACTCAGCAGAGTTGGTCGCGCGAGCGTGGTCAGGCGGAGTGTTGAGTGACGACGAAACACGAGCGCTTGACCGAAGCTTGTCGAGATTTTGTTAGCAAACAAACGCACACAACTCTTCTCGCTACACGTTCTATACGTTTAGTTGGTGATATCATACAAACACGTATGGCACGCGGACCCATCTATGAATGGCAGGGAACAGAATATGCGTTTGAAGAAAAAGGTGCCGACTGGTACTGGGCACTTGGCATAATTGCGACCGCTGCAATTGTTGCCTGCATCCTCTTCAACAACATCATCCTCGCGCTCGTCGTGGCAGCGGGTGCGTTTGCTGCAGCGCTTCAGGCAGCAAAGCATCCGCGCATGCATCGCTTCGCAATCTACGAGCAAGGTGTGGGAATTGACGATCGCATGTATGTCTACGAAGACATGATTGATTTCTCCGTGCTCGAGTATGCAGACGAGTCGCTCCCCCCTTCCCTCTCTATAAAGACTAAGCACTTCCTTGCGCCGCATCTTCTCATTCCTATCGTCGGGCACGATCCCGTAGAAATTTACGAGTTCTTCCTTGAACGCGTACTCGAGGGTCGTCATGACGAATCGGTTGTCGATCGCTTCGTCGACATGCTCCGCCTCTAGGTTTTCTTGCGAATACGCCTCGGAAACGCTAGAGTCTCCGTACGCTCCCGTCGTTCAATGGATAGGACGTATCCTTGCGGAGGATATGATGTAGGTTCGATTCCTACCGGGAGCACAAAGACAGAAACACCTGCCCTGCGGCAGGTTTTCTGCGTTGTGCTAGCCGCAGCGATGTTTCGTCAGCAGACGAAACCGCGAGGCGGGGTCGCGGAACCAGCGAGTGGCGACGAGCTGGTATCTGTGACCACAACGAAAAGGTAGTATTGAAACTACACGCCTCCGTCGTTCAATGGATAGGACAGCTCCCTCCGAAGGAGCAAATGCTGGTTCGACTCCAGCCGGAAGCACAAAATCAAAAACCCCTTCGAGTGAAGGGGTTTTTGATTTTCGTTAGGCCTTAGCGCGGGCGATCGCTTTTGCGAGACGTGACTTCTTGCGCGACGCAGCGTTCTTCTTGATCACACCGGTCTTTGCTGCCTTGTCGATTGCCTGGTAGGCAGCCGCGAGGGACTTCTCTGCTTCCTTGGTGTCAGTCGCAACGAGCTTGCGGACCTCCTTGGTCGTTTCAGTCAGTACGCGCTTGCGGCGGACATTGAAGACGCGCTTCTTGAGAGATGCGCGGTGGGCCTTCTTTGCTGATTTGGTAATTGCCATGTGCCGCGAATAGTACGCTATCTGCTTGGGATACGCAAATGGTACGATACCTCATATGATCCGGGAGATACGCGGTACCGTCCTTGCCCTCGAGCCAACTGGCGCGACCATCGATGTAGCCGGCTGGGGCGTCCTTGTGTACATGGCTGCACCCGAAATCCTCTCTGTCGGCGCTCCTGTTTCGCTTAAAACCTACCTCGCATTCAAGCAGGATGGGGTCGATTTGTACGGC
>CAYIKA010000026.1:1974-7344 GCA_964363905.1 uncultured Candidatus Saccharibacteria bacterium | reverse complement strand
TTCCTTATGCCTATCGAGGACATCTTCTCGATCGAAGGACGTGGAACCGTTATCACTGGTCGCATCGAGCGCGGTGTGATCAAGGTTGGTGAGGAAATCGAAATCGTGGGTCTCAAAGACACCATGAAGACGACCGTCACCGGTATCGAAATGTTCAACAAGCAGCTTCAGGAGGGTATGGCAGGCGACAACGCCGGTATTCTTCTCCGCGGTACAAAGAAAGAAGACGTACATCGCGGTCAGGTGCTTGCAAAGACTGGTTCGGTAAAGCCTCACACTGACTTCGAAGCAGAAGTCTACGTCCTCTCGAAGGACGAGGGTGGACGTCATACGCCATTCTTCACGGGCTACAAGCCTCAGTTCTACGTTCGTACGACGGACGTGACGGGTGAAGTAACCTTGCCAGACGGCAAGGAGATGGTTATGCCAGGTGACACTGTTACCTTCAAGGTAAAGCTCACCGCGCCTATCGCCATGGAAGAGAACATGCGCTTCTCGGTTCGCGAGGGTGGCAAGACCGTGGGTGCTGGTGTGGTGACGAAGATCGTCGCATAAATCCTGTAACTTCTTACTCGTATGGCAACCACCGCAAAAAAGGCTACGAAGAAAGATGCTCCACCAGCAGGTGAGCCAAAGCTCCGGATCCGTGTGCGTGCCTACGAGCACAAGATCCTCGATCTTTCGGTTAAGCAGATCATGGACACCGCGAATCGCTTCGATGCGAAAATTGTCGGCCCTGTTCCGCTTCCAACCGAGATCAAGCGATGGACGGTGAACCGCTCAACGTTCGTCCACAAAGACGCACGCGAGCAGTTCGAAATGCGCATCCACAAGCGTCTCATCGACATTCTTTCGCCAAACCCAAAGGTTATCGAGGCTCTCACAAATCTCAATCTTCCTTCTGGTGTGACGATCGATGTGAAGATGGTGTAAGCAATCGCTTACAGGCAAGACAAAACCGCCCCTCCCGGGGCGGTTTTGCGTATTACTCCGTCTATGGCATAGTCCGCAAGGATTCAAGGGAGAATATCTATGGATGGTTTTATCAAAACGCACGGGGAGCTTACGCGTGTGGCCATGCGCATCACGCCTGCAAGTATTACGTTCGGAGGGTCAACGACCGACAGTCTTCTCTCCTGTTTTGGGAAAGCTGAAGTTGAGCAAAATGCGGGAAAGCTTGTTCGATTCTTCCAAATGAAAGAAGTGTGGTGTCCCTTCAAGGTAGCTGAGCTCGAAGCTTTCTACGAAGAAATCGGATGGCCAACCTATCGTGCGCATGGCATTGGCATTTTTATGGGTCTTGCCGGCCCTTGGTTCGATGATGGCGGTATGGGCAACGTACGGGAGGGTGGATACATACATCTGCAGAACGATGGGTCGTGCATGATTACCGACAAATTCATACTACGTTGCAGTAGCATGCATCCCGACACAATCGATGCGCTTACGCGTGAACATGCTGCCTAGCGCAGCATACGTCCCGACTTCGGTCGGGACGTCTGTATTTCATATAGGTGTCACAAGACAAGCGATATGATATTGTCGACACCTGTTCTTTAAAAGGAGGTAGGGATGAGAAATATTAATTTTATTCCTGAACCAATTAAGAAAAAGAGACGCAATCTACATTCGCTTGGCCAACTTCGAAATCCTAACGGCCTTACCGAATCAGAGCGTCCCCTCGCGTTCAAACAAATCGTTCCCGGTCGCAGGTTTGAGAAATGGCGTAAAAGAAAAGAAAAAGGCCACGAAGATCGTCCGGAGGGTTATGATTTCCGGTATGTGTGGCGACACCCAGAAGGCAGTTCTAATGGCGGAAAGTTCGCCAAAAGGCCATTGCCGGGTGAGCGAGCCAAACGTCTTGGACTGACGAAGTAATCGTTAATTACAAACACCTTCAAGCGTCCCGAGCAATCGGGCGCTTTTGCTTTTATCTGCCTGGAGTGGTTAACTCCTCCATAGATCAATTGGGGAGACTACCGATGTTCACCACGATGCTCGAAACAGCTGTCGAGAAGCGAATCATCGACACATGCGCTATATGTCCCGAACCCATCTATCAGCACTGGGACGACACCTACCTGATGCGGGTCGGTTTCGACCGGCGACCGGTCTGTGAGTCGTGCGGCAAGCACCAGATGGAAACCAGGACCTGTATCTTCGAGGTTGAGCCTCCGGCAACGCATCGACGCGCGGCGTAACGAAGTTCCAGTCGTGCAAAAGGCCGCGAGTTCTTACTCGCGGCCTTTTCTTGCCCCATCTGAAATTTCGGTGTTAACTATATCCAGGTGCTCATTGGGTAGAGGCCGCGCAAGCGGCATTTGCCGTTTTCAAGTAAAGGGGACTATATATGCTAGGGCGTATTAAGACGGCGCTTCAGAAAAAGCGAGAAGCACAGCTCGAAAAATTCTTCACGACGGTAGGCGCGGAAATCGGCTATCTACGTGGCTTAAAGGGTCACTATCGAACACCTCATGTAGATATTTCTCCCACCGGACGCCAACTCGACCGACTTACCGATGCGTTCGAGCGTAAGGCCGCGAGATGCGGTCGGTGCCCGAAGGAACTTGAGCGACAATACATCCACCCGCCTCAATAACCATCAGAACCCGAACGCTTGCGCTCGGGTTCTTGTTATTTTCATGCGAGAAGAGGATAATTTCCTCAGGATCGTACATTAGTGAGAGAAGTGTCATGAACTTGCACTGGATGCGAAGACCTTCTTTCTTAAAGAGTAAGGAGGAGCTTCAAATAGAGTTACGGCGACTCGATGGCATTATTGCGTCGCTGGAGCCGGCATTCATCGAAACGGGTAACAAGGCCGATTCCTATCCCCGCAATGAATGGTTCGCTGAACAGGACGAGTTGGCTACGCTGAGCCTCTATTTTCACGAAAAGAAGCGGAACCAAATTCGTTCCTACCTCGGACTTCAACGTCTTCCTATGTTGTCCCGCGGACAAAGAAACTCAACTGAATCAGCGTCCACTGACTCATCTGTTCTAGGAGCAACTAATTAGCCGGACCCTAGGGTCCGGCTTTTGATTTGTATAAAAAAGAACCGCCGGCGCGAAGCGCCGGCGGCAGAAAGAAAGTTCTAGGTGTTGTCGAACCGCGGATTGCCGGTCGCCCAGCCGCCGATGTATTCGCGCTCGGTGCCCAGGCCGGTACCGCGCTCGATCACCAGGAACGGGTCGATATCGAGATACTCGATCTTCAGTCGAGTGCCGGGAATGTGTTCCACAATCTGGGCTCGCTCGAGCAAGTGCTTCGGGAGAGTCGGGGTGCCGTACGGTAGGCCGCCCTTCTCTGAAAAGGAGATGCGTTTCCACGTTGGGAGCGCCGTCCTAGGAGCACATATGACCATCATTGCCACCGAAATGCACCCAAGTGCAATCAGAGATAGTAGCGGAACGACCTCGAGCATTTTCAGCAAGGTGGGATCGATTCCCGAAACATGCGGAGTGGAATTCGCCAGCATCATCACGCTGGTGAGATAGAGCGACCAGGCGACGAAGAAAGCCCAAGCCACAGATTTCACCAGACGCGGTATGAAGAGCAAGGATGTGAAGGTCAGAAGTGCCGAAAGCGCCTTCATGACGACCATGAGAAACACAAACCGTTCAGGCCACTGCGCACGCATGTACTCACGTTTGTGTCTCCCCACCTCTCGTTTGGGAAGGATGGGAATGCCGAGAGCGGTGAGGTGATCGCGGAGCGTGGCACTTCGAATGGATCGGGTCGCAGTGGCGCCCGCAGTGACCACGAAAGCAAAGAGTGCTGATAAGCCCATAGCTAGCCATTCCTTTCGGGTTTGGATGACGACGCACAGATATTGAGAACGTCTGGAATCGACTCTAGGCGCGAAGAGGGAATGAGTCAAGAAAAAGCCCCCGATTGCTCGGAGGCCTTTGGTGTCTAGAGGATCAGAAGTTGATGCTCTAGGTGCGATCGTCGGCGAGGTGGTCGGTGTCGATCCAGCCGACGGCTTTGATGCACAGAACCGGCTTGATGCAGCTGTGTCCGTCATCCCCGCACCCATTCGAGCCGTTCGCTCGAAGTGTTCGATAAAGAGTCATTACTGTCTCCAATTCAATCTCGAGGTTGAGACTCATTCAGTCTATCACGAAGCATCTGTCGCCTCAGCTCCTTCTCCTCTGGCAGTGAACCATCTGGTTCTATGCGTTTTTGAAAAGCCTTCTCCAGCTCTTCGTTTCCTGCCTGGTTTGCCACCCAGGCGATTCTGTCGAAAGCATGCACGTCAGACATGTCAGGATTCTCCTTGTGTAAGGGTCATACCCCTCATCTGGCTCGACTCTAGCACTATTTGCATCTTCTGGGCAGCTCCTGTAGAGTGCTTTTGACGCTATGTACGGCTCTGCCGGACCACTAGTCGAAGCCTCTTCGGAGGTCTCGCGCTACTGGTACTAGCGCGCTTTTCTTTTTCCATGAAATTTATTCTCGCTCGCAAGGACCGCATGACCCAGATCTTCGATGATCAGGGTCGCGTGTGGCCAGGAACCGTCCTCAAGACGGGTCCTTTGGAGGTCACCCAGGTCAAAACCCCAGAAACCGACGGCTATGCTGCCGTTCAGGTTGGGTTTGGCGAGCAGAAGGAAGCACGCGTAAATAAGGCACAGCTTGGCCACGCCAAGGGCAAGGCATTCCAGGTAATGAAGGAGTTTCGTTCTGAGGCAGGCGACCTTGCAGTCGGTTCTGCTATCACTCCTGACGTTTTTGAGGCAGGTGATGAGGTAACCGTCTCGGGTACCTCAAAGGGTAAGGGCTTCGCCGGCGTGGTGAAGCGCCACGGCTTCCACGGTGGTCGCCGCTCGCACGGTCAGAAGCACTCTGAGCGCGAGCCAGGTTCTATCGGTGGTGGTGGTCGTGCCGGAGGTCGCGTGGCAAAGGGCATGCGCATGGGTGGTCGCATGGGTGGTGATCGCGTGACGGTCACCAACCTCAAGGTGCTTCGTGTCGACGTTGCACGCGGTGAAATCATCATTTCAGGTGCCGTTCCCGGTGCTCCTGGCAGCCTGGTCGAGGTCGTCTCACAATAATTTTCAATACTATGGCAACCGCAAAGAAAACAACGGCAGCTTCGGCTAAGAAGACAGTGGTCAAGAAGACTGCCACGGTCGCGACTAAGCCTTTGGCTCCTGTAGCAGTTGCGTCTGAGGCAACTATTTTCTCCGCAACGGGCGCATCCGCTGGCAGCATCAAGCTTCCCGCTGAACTCTTTGCTGCGCCTTGGAGGGCTGACCTCGTACACCAGGTGGTAGTCGGTATGCAGGCAAACGCCCGCATTGTGACTGCCCACACCAAGTTCCGTGGTGAGGTTTCCGGTGGTGGTAAGAAGCCATGGAAGCAGA
>CAYIKA010000026.1:0-1874 GCA_964363905.1 uncultured Candidatus Saccharibacteria bacterium | reverse complement strand
CACACCAAGTTCCGTGGTGAGGTTTCCGGTGGTGGTAAGAAGCCATGGAAGCAGAAGGGTACGGGTCGCGCACGTCACGGCTCTAATCGTTCTCCTATCTGGAAGGGTGGAGGTGTGACCCATGGTCCACGCGTTGAGAAAATCTACGCCGTAAAGATCAACCGTAAGATGCGCGCCGCCGCGCTTGCATCGATCCTCTCGCGCAAGTGGAGGGATGGTGAGATCGTCTTTGTTGATACTCTCGCTACTGCAAAGCCTGAGACCAAGGGTGCAAAGGCAACGCTCGTCGCGCTCGCGTCCGCTTCGGGCAAGCCTGAGCTCGTAACTAAGCGCAAGAACGCTGCGATTATCGCGCTCGCAAAGAAGGACACGAACACCGAGAAGTCGTTCCGCAACATGGGCAACCTCATCACTGAGGAAGTACGTAACTTGAACGCGGTTGACCTCATGAACAAGCGTTTCCTCGTCATCGAGAATCCGGTTGAGGCGCTTCCGCTCCTCTCTGCCCGACTCGGCAAGTAATCATTTATATATGGCACTCTTTTCCTCCGACAAGAAGACAACGAAGAAGGTAGACGCGAAGGCGGTGGTACGTCGCGGCGCCTTGAATCCAACGGATGATCGCATCGCAAACGTACTCAAGGCTCCTTGGTTCTCTGAGAAGGCGCTCATCGGTACCGAGAATGGCGTCTACGTCTTCCAGGTTCCTGCATCGGTCACCAAGATTGATGTCTCGAACGCCATCATCAAGACCTACGGCGTCACGCCACGCAAAATTGCGATGGTGAATCTTCCTGCAAAGAAGGTCTCGCTCCGTACGCGTCGTGGTGTCGGCACCCGTGCACGTCGCCACAAGGCCTACGTCTACCTCAAGAAGGGGGAGACCATTCAGTTCGCATAGCCCCTGACCTATGAAAACATTTAAGCCAACATCCAAGAGTCGCCGCAGCATGACCGTTGTCACGTACAAGGGCGTGCTTTCGGGCGACCGTCCGATGAAGAGCCTCCTTTCTTCGAAGAAGAATCGCGCAGGACGCAACAACGCAGGCCGCATCTCGGTGCGTCACCAGGGAGGTGGCTCAAAGCGCCGTCTCCGCGATGTTGATTTCAAGTACAACAAGATGAACATCCCGGCCAAGATCGAGACCGTTGAGTACGATCCGTACCGCACTGGCTTCATCGCGCGTGCACTCTATGCCGATGGTGAGCGCCGCTACGTCCTCGTACCAAAGGACCTGAAAGTTGGCGACACTTTCATTGTGGGCGAGAACGCACCAATCAAAATTGGTAACCGCCTCCCGCTTTCGAAGATTCCTTCGGGAACCTTCATCTACAACGTCGAGCTCCAGGCAGGTGCCGGTGGCCGCATTGCGCGCTCAGCAGGTAACTACGCTGAAGTGGTTGCGCATGACGCAGGCTACGCTCAGGTGAAGATGCCATCGACTGAGATCCGCAAGATTTCTGAGCGTTGCTACGCATCGATTGGTGCCGTTGGTAACGAAGAGAAGCGTCTCGAGGTATACGGTAAGGCTGGAAAGTCGCGTTGGAAGGGTATTCGCCCTACGGTTCGCGGTACTGCCATGAACCCAGTAGATCATCCACACGGAGGTGGTGAAGGTAAGCAGGGACGTGGACTCCGTCGTGCCAAGAGCATGTGGGGTAAGCCTACCGGCAAGGGACAGAAGACAAGGACTCCCAAGAAACACTCGAATAAGTTTATTGTCAGTCGCCGCAAGGTTGGTAAAAAACGTTAACACACGCCCGACGGCGCGTAGCGCCTAGTCCCTTCATTGTGTCCACAAATGAAGGGTAAGGAAGCACTCCAACAAGTTCATCGTTTCTCGTCGCAAAGTCGGCAAGAAGCGCTAAACAAA
>CAYIKA010000025.1:4793-7494 GCA_964363905.1 uncultured Candidatus Saccharibacteria bacterium | reverse complement strand
TTCTTGTGTGTCTTGCCGCCGTCAACGATTATCGCGCGTGGCATATGCCACTCGGGGTGCCCCATACGCCGCGAGAGAATTTCTCGTAGAGAAGCAATGTCGTCGTTCAGCGTCTTGCCGCCTATGCCGCGAATGCGGAAGCTGCGGTATTCCTTCTTGTCGGGCACGCTGTGTTCTATCACGGTCATGACGCCAATCGCGTTGGTGCCTGACAGATGCGCGGTGTCGTATGCCTCAATACGGGGCGCCGCCGTCTCCTTGGTGCGATCTTCCTTAATCAGGGACACGTCCTGCACGTGGTCGAGCGCAAAGAGTTGTCGACGAATAGCCCCTGCGTCTTCAAATCGTTCTTCCTTGGCCGCTTTTTTCATTTCGCGTGTGAGCGTGGTGCGAAGTGTCTTTACGCGCCCCGAAAGAAAGAGCGATACGTTTCGTATGGAGCGCATGTATTCTCCACGGGTCATGTCTTTGGGGTAGTGCCCAATCTGGCGATTGAATTCCACCTTGCCCTTTTGGTACTTCGTACCCTCACCTACCGGCTTTGGGGTGTCATAGAACGGGAAAATGCGACGAATGAGACGCAGGGCCTCGCGCAGCTGGTAGCCGGAAGGAAAAGGTCCGTAAATGGCCGAGAGTGCGACCGTACCTGAGCGCTCAGCGTCGAAATCTATCTCTGTACCGCGAATAGCGAGCACGCGCGGAATCTTTTCATCGGTGATGCAGGCGTAGAGAAACGACTTATCGTCCTTACCCATCGCATTTGCGGGTGGCTCATGCTGACGAATTAAGGCCGCTTCGCGCACTAGGGCCTCGAGGACCGTAGGCGTCGTCTCGTGCATGAGCCCATCGGCGCGGGTGACCATGTCCACAATACGCGGGCCGCGCGTCGCAATCAGATCAATATCAAAATAGGAACGCACGCGATCCCGCAGGCTCGTCGCCTTGCCGACATAGATAATTTTTTTCTTCCGGCCCTTACCCAAGGTAAACAGATAGACCCCGGGATGATCGGGTAGGTCGAGTTTTTTGAGCTCTTCGCGCTGCATATCTAAGAGTGTGCCGTAGGTACGGAAAAAGTGGAAGCCTACCGGTTAGGTAGGCTTCACTGTTATTCTGCTGCCATAATTTCGCGCGGCAGGGTCGCACGTCTCACACACGCGTGGTAGATGAGCGCGCGATCGGGCATACGGAGGGCGAGTTCATGCCACTCTGCCTTGGAAAGCTCGGCGTCACACGCAAGATTGAAGAACAGTTCATCAGCGGGAATTCCACCACGATAGGTTACTTGGCGCCGGTACATTGCAAGCGCAAACAAGTCGTCGCGCTCATTGAATATTTTGATGAGCTCGATTCCTTCGCGATAGATACGTAGTCGATCGGAGAGTTTGGGATACGACACACCGACGATCTTGCTGTCCCGTCGCAGACTTGTACCGAGCAATGGTTCGCAGATACTGTTCATGCTCGGCTTGTAGCGATAGCTCGGCGTTGGTACGCAGGACTGTACTACGTCCGCATTCTGATTTTTCGACGTGCCTTGCTCTGTGTACCAGACGCCGCCGTTTGTGTTCCACCTCGGTGGTTTTGGGAGTTGTAGGCCGTCATACCACGTTTTTGGCATGTATGTCCCCTCTTGAAAAAACAATAGGCTCTCTAAAGCATTAAGTGTAGCAGTCGTGTAGGGCCTAATTGACAATCGGGTTTAATAGGAGTATAATGTATTTAGATATAGGAGCACTCAGATGAGCAAGCGCACCAAGAAGTACACTCAACGTCTGATTCATTTCCTCGGTGGGAGCGATTCGGTTGACCCGAACAAAGCGCATGCACTCCTCACCACGGTCGATGCGCCCGTACTCAAACGGGCCACGGACAAACTCGACGCACTTCACGATGATCGAGATATCAATACGATCACGGGGGCCGCGTTTGCAGAGTGGAGGCAGCGAATTCTCGAATGTATCAGGGAGGCGCACGGCGGAGAACTCGGCCTGGCGCTTCACCACTTGAGTGAGGACATGTCGCGCTAGAAGCCGACACCTCACTATAGGCCAGTCCCCACAGGACTGGCCTATTTCTTTTTCTTTGCTTTCTTAAGCATCTTGGCGAGGTACTCGCCCGTGTGTGAGCCTTCGGTATCTGCAACTTGTTCCGGCGTTCCCTTGGCGATGACCTTACCGCCGTTTATGCCGCCCTCAGGACCAAAGTCGATGAGCCAGTCGGAAGACTTGATGACATCAAGGTTGTGTTCAATCACGACCACGGTATTGCCGCGTCGTACGAGCTCCTGGAGAATTTCAATCAGCTTGCGAACATCTTCGTAGTGCAGACCCACCGTCGGCTCATCGAGCAGATAAATCGTTTTCATCGTAATGGGGCGATACAGTTCGGACGCAATCTTCACGCGCTGCGCCTCACCACCCGACAAGGTTGTCGCCGACTGCCCCAGCGTGAGGTACTGGAGACCGGTCGCATTCATACTTTCAAGACGATCCGCGATTGCTGGAATATCCTTAAAGAATACTTCTGCCTCTTCAATCGTCATTTGGAGAATGTCGTAGATGTTCTTGCCGCGATAGGTAACTTCGAGCGTCTCGCGCATGAAGCGTGTGCCATTACAGACGTCGCAAATTACATACACCGTCGGGAGGAAGTGCATCTCCACCGCAATCATGCCGTTGCCCTGACAGGCTTCACAGCG
>CAYIKA010000025.1:0-4693 GCA_964363905.1 uncultured Candidatus Saccharibacteria bacterium | reverse complement strand
AGAATGTCATAGAGGAAGGTGGACTTACCGGAACCCGACACACCCGTGATGCAGACGAGCTTACCGAGCGGAATGTCGATGTTTTGATTCTTCAGGTTATGAAGCGTGGCGCCGCGGACTTTGATAGATCCCTTCTCGCTCGTGCGGCGTTCTTCTGGCACTTCAATGCGTGTCTCATCACGCAGATACGAAAGCGTGAGCGAACCCGAGTCATTCTTGGGTGCGGTCAAAAGGTCGTCGAGCCAGCCAGACGCAACGATAGTGCCGCCATGCGTACCCGCACCAGGACCCACATCAATGATGTAGTCAGACGCATAAATAGTGTCTTCGTCGTGCTCCACCACGAGAATGGTGTTGCCGAGGTCTTTGAGCGTGAGCAGGGTCGCAATCAAGCGATCGTTGTCGCGCTGGTGGAGTCCGATAGTTGGCTCATCGAGCACGTAGAGCGCACCCACGAGCCCGGTACCAAGCTGTGAGGCGAGACGAATACGCTGTGCTTCCCCACCCGACAGCGTTGCGGCAGAGCGGTTCAAGGTGAGATAGTCGAGACCGACGTTCAGCATGAACACAAGTCGCGAGGTGATTTCGCGAATGATGGGACGCGCAATTTCCATGCGCATTTCCGAGAGTTCCAGGTGATCCATGAAATCCTTTGCCTCTTTGATGGAGAAGTTGGTGAAGTCGACAACGTTTATCCCAAGACCATTGTTGATCTTTGGATTCTTCTTGCCAGAAAGGTAGACCCGGAGTGATTCAGGACGCAGGCGCTTTCCTTCACAGACTGGACAAGGGTCGTCTGAGAACAGGGACTTAGTGCCAAGTCCGTTACAGTTTGGGCAGGCGCCATAGGGGCTATTGAAGGAGAAGAGGCGCGGCTCAACTTCGGGGAACGGCGTACCGTCCTCCGGACAAATGAAGCGCGCAGACAAGGTCTCGTCAGTACCGTCTGCGTGACGAATTTTTACCAGGCCGTCCGATTCTTTGAGTGCGATTTCGAGTGCCTCAGACAAACGCTCGCGCGCAGCGTCCAGGTTCTTACCAAATTCAGATACAAAAATTGAATCGACGATTGCATCGATGTCGTGGCGCTTATTGCGATCAAGCTCTACCTTCTCGCGAAGCGAATGGGTCTTACCATCGATAACCACGCGTTCGAATCCCTTGCCCAGAAGGTCATAAAGAAGCTGGTAGTACTCACCCTTGCGCCCCACCACGACTGGTGCAGAAATAATGACCGCCGTGCGGTCGACCGCAACTCCCATAACCTGCTCGGCGTCCTTCTTTGGCGCGCGCTTCTCAACGCGCTTCAACACCATTTGAATCATTTCTTCTTTCGAAAGCTTGGTGATAGCTACGTCGTGATGAATACAGTACGGTTGACCGGCACGTGCGTAGAGGACGCGCAGATAGTCGTAAATTTCGGTCACGGTTGCGACCGTTGAGCGCGGATTGTTGGAACGAGACTTCTGATCTATAGAAATAGCCGGCGAGAGTCCGGTGATCTCGTCGACGTCTGGCTTCTGCATCTGATTCAAGAATTGGCGCGCGTACGCAGAGAGGGACTCCACATAGCGACGCTGTCCTTCGGCAAACACCGTATCAAACGCAAATGAGGATTTGCCAGAGCCGGACAAACCAGTCACCACGGTCATAGTGCCGCGGGGAAATTCGGTCGATATGTTTTTGAGGTTGTGGGTACGCGCGCCTTTTACGCGAATCCAATCCTCGCCGTGCGCTTGCGCGTGCTCTTTCGGATCCTTTTTAGAGGGCATAGGTAGGGATAACCCCGGTCCATGGCGGGACCGGTACCCTATGAGTATACCACTTTCTGTGTTGTACGGATGAAGAGTCTTAGACTGCGGGAGGAGGTACCGTAGCGTCCGCTCCTGCTGCGGGAGCCGCTGCCGCTGGAGCTGCTGAGGCGTTCAAGGTGCTCTCAAGTTTCGCGACAATCTCCTCAATCGAAACTTCTGCCTTGATGAGGTAGTCGTTTGCGCCAAGTGCCTTTACACGCTCCTTGTCCTTATCCTGCCCTAGGTTCGAGACCACGATCACCGGCACATTTTTAAGTTCGTCGGTGCGACTACGAATAGCTTCAAGCACCGCAAATCCGTCCATGGTGGGAAGCATGAGGTCGAGAAGCACAATGGAAGGCTTGTTTGCTTCGAACAAGGCGAGCGCCTCGTTGCCGTCAGACGCGTAAAGGGTCTGGTACTTCCCTGCAAAGGTGTGTCCGAGCAGGTTCTTTAGAACGGGGTCGTCTTCGACGACGAGTATGAATTTTGTTTCAGCCATGCGCCCAGTATATCACTAGGCTGAAGGGGTGGCTTGGCTCTCCGAAACCGGGAGTGAGAGCGAGAACGTCGTGCCGGGACCGTCCTCGTTTGCCTTGAAGTTCAGGTCGCCGCCATGGTCCGTCGCAATCGTGCGTGCAATGTAGAGCCCGAGGCCATTTCCGGCGTTTTCCTTCGCGACCGCGTTCTCTGCGCGGTAGAAGCGTTCAAAAATATTGTCGCGATCCTTTGGCTGAATGCCGATACCCGTGTCGCGAATGTGGACGTAGACGCGCTGCGCCGTGAGTTGCGTGACGATGCTCACACTACCGCCGGCCGGCGTGTAGCGAAGTCCGTTTTCAATAATGTTATTCAAAACCCACTTGATGCGTTCCCTATCCATGCGCACCTGCGGAAGCTCATCTTGCGGCGGAACAAAGTATAGGGAGACGTTGTTGCGCGTGGCGAGCTCGGCAAAGTCGTTGACGGTCTCTGCAAGAAGCTCGATCAAATCAGCGTACGCAAAGGAGTACTTATGCTTACCCGACTCAATCGAAGAAATATCCAGAAGCGTGCCCACAATATTTACCAGCGAATGGCTCTTCTCGACCGCGCTTGCGACCAGTGCTTTCTGACTTTCCGTGAGCTCTTCTTTCTCGAGCGCTTCAAGTGCCCAGCGAATACCGGTAAGCGGCGTGCGGAACTGGTGCGCCGCGGTTGAGATGAAGTCAGACTTCACGCGCGAAATTTCGGTATCACGTGCGTGCGACTCTTCCACCTTCGCGGTGAACTGCTCAAACACACTCGCGAGCTTTTGAATTTCAGCCGGCGCGCTCACAAATTCACTCATGACGATTGGTTCACTGCGCTCGGTAAAGCCTTCGACCGCCTCCACCATCTTCCTCAGAGGCTTCAACACTAAGTCAGAGAAGACAATAAATGAAAGACTCGTAATGAGCGTCGTGAATACAAAAATTATTGCCGAGTGTTGCACCAATAGACCATGAAGTGCATGGCCGGTTGCGTCCTGATCGGTAAAGGGCAACAGCACGTGCATCTGGTGCTCAATCAAAAAATACGATGCGACGATCGAAATCAGACTCAATAGGAGCATGCCCCCGATGAGAAATAGAATGATGCGCCGTAAACTCATACAGCCAATCCTAGCACGCAGATTAACGCTTCTTTCGGCCGCGTGAGGGGGTTTTGGGGGTGACCTCCTTGCCTTCGAGGCGATAGATTTCATCGCGCAGGATGGCTGCCGTCTCAAAGTCGAGTGCCTCAACGGCGTCTGCCATCTGTTGACGTTTGTCCTTCATAAATGCTTTCGGGTCTTCTTCGAATAGTTTTGCATCGAGGTCGAGAAGCGACTCTACAGTCTTTTGATGATCACTACGCATACTGGCCGCAATATCGCGAATCTCCTTCTTGATCGTAATAGGCGTAATGCCGTGCTCCTTGTTGTAAGCCAGCTGGATGGTGCGGCGTCGATTGGTTTCTGAAATCGCGCGCTCCATGGAGCCAGTCATTACGTCGGCGTAGAGAATCACGCGACCGAGAATGTTGCGGGCGGCGCGTCCAATCGTCTGAATGAGTGAGGTCTCGGAACGCAGGAAGCCTTCTTTGTCGGCGTCCAGAATACCCACAAGCTCCACCTCCGGGAGGTCGAGTCCCTCACGAAGCAGGTTCACACCCACGAGTATGTCGAAAGTGCCCTTGCGAAAGGCAGTGAGGATTTCGATACGTTCGATGGTCTTGATATCGGAGTGCAGATATTCTGCCTTTACCTTCTTCTCGCGCAGGAATTCTGCGAGATCTTCTGCCATCTGTTTGGTGAGGGTCGTCGCAAGCACACGCCCTCCACCTTTGATGACGGTCGTTGCTTCGTCAATGAAGTCTGCCACTTGGCCGCGATAGGTGTCGGAGCCCGTGATAGGACGAATGATGAGTTCCGGATCAATGAGACCGGTCGGACGAATGATCTGCTCGGCGACTTGACCTTCGGGCGGTACGGAGTGTTCACGCTCATAGGGACCGGGTGTTGCTGACGTGTAGATACGCTGACCGACGCGCTCTTCAAATTCCTCGAATCGAAGTGGGCGGTTGTCGCGCGCAGACGGAAGTCGAAATCCGTGCTCCACCAGCACGTCCTTACGGGAGCGGTCACCCGCGTACATACCGCCAATTTGCGGAATGGTCACATGCGACTCATCGATGACCGTCAGGAAGTCAGGAGAACCGTCGGGGTTGTGCGGAAAGTATGCGAGGAGAGTGGAGGCGGGCTCACCGGGTGAGCGTCCGTCGAAGTGACGTGAGTAGTTTTCAATACCCGTTGAGTAGCCAATTTCACGAATCAGCGCGAGGTCGTGGAGTGTACGGCGCTTTAAACGTTCTGCTTCAAGGGGTTTCTCTTCGCGCTT
>CAYIKA010000024.1:0-7546 GCA_964363905.1 uncultured Candidatus Saccharibacteria bacterium | reverse complement strand
AGCGGGGTTTCGAAGTGGCGGTACGCGTTCAAGAGCGCACGACGCACACTCGCCGCTTCCTCCCGGAAGCCGTACTCGTCCAGACCGTCTGCGATGATGGCGGTATCGTGCGGCCAGATAGATCCATTGTGGTAGCTGTTGGGCAAGTAATTGCGCGACGTCGTTGCCAGCGTGCGAATACCTGCTTCCGGAACAAATAGTTCGGGCGACATAAGCTGGTCAGCAATTTCCCTTGCGTACTGCTCCTTCAAAATACTGTCGCGCCCAAAGCCTTTTGGGGTGTCCGCGAAGAGCACATGACCCATCGAGGAGCGTTTAGAGAGGAGCGGCTTCCCTGCTCCGTCGAGTGCGTATGCAAGGTAGACGCCTGAACCGTTGTCTTGAATGAATTGCGTATTAAAAGTCCCTTTCAGAGTTTTAGCGGCGACTGCGAGGCGGTCAGCAAACGCCGCATCGAGTGAGCGGAAGTACGTGCTCCACGCCGCAAGCGCCGCATAGGCATACGCCTGTACCTCAACGGGTGCAATAGAATACTCCGGCTGATCCATGGTCTCCTCAAAGAACACTGATTCCGTACTATCCATCCAGCTCTGCACGCGCAGACCACCCTTGGTGCGTTCGGGTTTGAAGCTGTAGCTAATGAATCCATCCCGAGAGCGCAGACCATAGTTCAAAATCCATCCAAGCGCGTCGCGCAGGTTTGCACCCAGAAGTTCGAGGATGACTTCGTCATGCGACTGGTCGTAGTAACGCAGTAGGGTGAGGAGAAATAGAGGTGTCGCGTCGACGGTGTCGTAGTTGCGCATAATACCGTCCGGATAAAGAAACCACGGGTGTTCCGGATGATTGGTGAGGTGTTCGTGATTATCGGGACGAAATTCGTGAATGATTTTTCCCGGCTCCTCGCCGCTTTCGAGATTTACTTCGCGTCCTTGTAGTTTCGCCACCCCAATCAGAATTTTACGTACGAGTGCGAGTAGGTACGCATCCTTCGTGTATTCGTAGGTGCGCAGAAGCAGAAGACTCGTCAGGAGTGAATCGCGTCCGAACACGCAGCCGTATATTTCCTCCTTACTCGACGCGAGTATGCCGCGATCAACCTCGAGTGCACGTATGGCCTCCATGCCTATATTCCAGAGCTCCTGATTAGTTTTCATGCGGTAGGTCCTCTTAGTATACGAGCTAATTATGAAGGTATCACTAACGAACAAAGTCTCGCATTTCTGCGAGACTTTGTTCTATTTCGGAAACTAACGCTTACTCCATTGTGGAGCCTTGCGAGCTTTGAGAAGACCTGGCTTCTTGCGCTCCTTGGAACGCTGATCGCGCGTAAGGAGTCCTGCGGCCTTTAGAGCTGGGCGCGTGCCCTCCTCTGCCTTGATGACGGCGCGGGCAATGGCGTGACGGACGGCCGTTGCCTGAGCAGCAATACCACCTCCCTGTACACGAGCTTCGATCGCATAGTTGTTCTTGGTCTCTTCGAGCGTCTTGAAGACGTCCATAGGAACCGCATCGCGCTCCTTGGTCTTGAAGTACAGAAGTGAAGGCTTACCGTTCACCGTAAGAGTGGTCTTTGGAGCGGGAGTGAGCTTCACACGTGCAGACGCAGTCTTCCTGCGACCGACGGCGAGCGTGTACTGAGTTGAATCTGCCATAAGAATTAATCGGTGATGGTAATGCGCTTCATGCGTTCCTTGCGGAGCTTGTTGCGAGGAATCATGCCATCGACTGCCTTGCGGAGCACTTCGGACGTGCCCTTCTTCTCGATCATCATCTGCATCGAGGTGGTGCGTAGACCGCCTGGGTAGCCAGTGTAGTGGGTGTACTCCTTGCCCTTGATGCGCTTCTCGGTCATCGCGAGCTTGCCTGCATTCAAGATAACGACTTCTACCGGAAGCACTTCGTTCTTTACGAAGTTAACTGACTTCTTGCCGAGCAAGATTGCTGCGGCTTCGGAAGCCACGCGACCAAGCGCCTGACCTGAGGCGTCAATGGTGTAAAGCGCGCGATCTCCGTTCTGAGTTTTTGTGGTGGTAGTCATAAGTCTTATACGAATGCGATGTAGGCAGTTTTCTTGCCGTCGGTTGCGTTTGCGGCGCGCTTCACGATGCGGGTGTAGCCACCAGGACGCTCCGTGTAGCGAGGGGCAATCGCGGTGAACAGCTTTGCGGTAGCTTCCTCGTCGTCGAGGCGGGCTGACACGAGGCGGCGGTTTGCGACGGAGTCCACACGAGCATGCGAGACGAGCTTCTCGATGATAGGACGAAGCTCCTTGGCCTTAGCCTCGGTGGTAGAAATACGCTCATGAATGATGAGTGAGCGCATGAGGGAACGCATCAACGCTACCCGTTGATCGTGCGGGCGTCCAAATGATCGGCCTTTGTGTTGATGTCGCATACCTGTTGTTCTACCACTTTTCTTAAATCACGTCTAATTACTCGCCCTTGAGCTCGAGTCCGAGGGTGTCGAGTGCGTCAACGATCTCGTCAACGGCCTTGTCGCCAATACCGTCCATCTCCTTGAGCGCTGAACGCGTCTTGCGGAGAAGACCAGCTACTGACTTCACGCCACCCTCTTCGAGCGAGGTAACGACGCGTGCCTGGAGGCCGAGCTCATCGAGCTTTACCTTGGCTGGATCCTTGCCGGCTGGCTTGTCAGCAGCTATCGCCTTGCCTGCCTCAGCGTGGTGCGTAGGCTCTGCTTCCTCCTGGAATCCGACCACCGACTTAAGCTGGTGAATCATGACCTCGATGGAGCTCTCAAGCGCTTCGCGCGGACTCACCGTACCGTTGGTCTCGATGAGAATACGGAGACGGTTGTAGTTGGTGCGGTCACCGACGCGCATGTCCTCTACTTCGTAATTCACGCGGCGAATCGGGGTAAAGGTTGCATCAAGGGCGATGGTGCCAATGTCTACCTTTTCCTTGGTGAGCACCTCGCGTGGCACGTATCCAAGACCGCGCTCGATGGTTGCCTCAAGATCAAAACTGATCTTGCCGGCGATGTCAGCAATGTGCTGATCAGGGTTTGCAATACCTACCTGGGTTGGAAGATTGAAGTCTGCTGCAGAAACCTGCTTAGGACCCTTCACCGAAAGTGAAATGGTCTGAGGCTCGTCGCCCTGAAGGGTAAAGTGCACGCGCTTAAGGTTAAGGAGAATCTCCATAACGGTCTCGCGAACGCCTTCGATAGTAGCGAACTCGTGTGAGACGCCCTCAATCTTTACGGACGTAAGAGCTGCGCCGGGAAGCGAAGAAAGAATAATACGGCGAAGCGAGTTGCCGAGGGTATGTCCGTACCCTGGATAAAGCGAATCAATCTCGTAGATGCCCTGAAGACCTTCTTCAGAGACAACGCGGGGCTTAGACGGAAGTGTGACGTGGTATTCCATAACTCATTCGTGATTACCTGAACTATTAAATAAGCGAACTAGCGACTGTAGAACGAGAGCACGGCCACCAAGTCACCTGCAGTTTCTGCAGATGCCTCGGTCGGAAGCTCCTGGATGCCGCCCTCCATTGCCTTCGGGTTCCAGGTGAGCCACGACGCAAGCGTAGGACGCTCCATAAACTTCTCGGCAAAGTTCTCAAACAACACGGCGTTCTTTGAACCATCGCGTACCGCAATACGGTCCCCGATGCGCATAGCGCGAGACGGGATCGTGGTCTTTACTCCGTTTACGGTGATGTGACCGTGCGAAACCATCTGACGTGCGGCGCGGCGACTCGGTGCGAGACCGAGGCGGTAGATGATGTTGTCGAGGCGCAGCTCAAGCTGGCGGTGGAGCAAGTCCTTAGGGACCGCACCGTGCGTGTGCACCGCGGTCTCGACATAGTTTGCGAACTGCTTCTCCGAGAGGCCGTAGGTCATACGAACCTTCTGCTTCTCGAGGAGCTGCTTGCCGAATTCAGTCTGGTTGCCGCGACGACCCTTACCTTTCTTGTTCATAGCTGCACGCTCCTCCGCGAGAGCGAATTTCTGGGTCTGCGTCTTAGGGAACACGGATGCTCCGAGGCGCTTGGCGATCTTGTACTTAGGTCCTATTTTCATACTGGTTTATACGCGACGTGGCTTCTTAGGGCGTGGGCCGTTGTGCGGCACCGGGGTTGCATCCTTGATAGCGCGGATAGCGATACCCTTGCCGGCAAATGCGCGCAGTGCGCTTTCGCGACCGGCGCCAATGCCACGAATAATCACCGATGCCTCCTTGAGGCCGATTGCTGCTGCCTTCTCGCCGAGAAGTTCACCCACTTTAGCGGCTGCGTAGGGAGTCGATTTACGAGCACCGGAGAATCCGAGTGCACCTGCAGACGATGACATGACCGCGTTGCCCTTCTCGTCAGTGAGAACAGCCTTGGTGTTGTTGAAGGTAGCCTCCACGTGAAGCACGCCACGCTCGATGCGCTTCTTGGCAATCTTCGAAAGCGCGCGCTCTTTGCGGCCTTGATCCATGCCCTTGCCCGACTTCTTGATGATTCGTTTCTTACCCATAGGAAATTAGTATATGCGTGCGGATTACGTCTTTTCGAGCGTACGGCGACCAGAACCCATAGTCTTACGCATGTTGCCGCGGACGGTACGTGAGTTGGTCTTGGTGCGCTGGTTGCGAACCGGGAGACGGCGCTCATGACGAATACCACGTGCAGAACGAATGTCCTTCAAACGCTTGATATCCGTACCAATCTGACGGCGAAGTTCACCCTCGATGGTGAATGCTTCAGCGAGGCTACGTACCTTCTGTTCCTCGTCAGGTGTGAGGTCCTTACCCTTCTGGGTGAACTTGATGCCAGCCTCGGTCAAAATGTCCTTGGCGCGTGCTGGACCGATGCCATAGATAAGCGGCAGCGCGTATACGAGCTGCTTGTCATCGGGAAGGGTTACACCGGCGATACGCATAGGTAAGGATTACTAACTAAGAATTAAATAAGTATGAAACTAACCTTGACGTGCTTTGCGGCGTGGATTGCGCTTGTTGATACGGTAAAGGCGTCCGCGACGACGGACAATGATATCTCCAGGCTGCTGGACTTTGATAGATGCGCGTACTTTCATGGGTTTACGATAAACGCCTCACAATACGTGCACGACCGCCATACGGATCAGTGACAAGTTCTACCTTGTCGCCAACGAGTACGCGTATACGGTGCAAGCGCATCTTTCCGGCGAGATAAGCGAGGAGAAGTTCACCGGACGGCATCCTCACTCGAAACAACGAGTTAGGAAGCACCTCTTCAACGGTGCCGGTAATGGGATCCTCTTCTCTTTCTGCCATGTGGAGCTTTACTAGATTAGCAATTACCTGAAAAGCCGTCAACTAGGCCCTTATAGGGTCGTTCGAGGATCGTGTCCAGACACTGACTATTTCTTGTCACTTTTGGGTTCAGTGCCCTCGACGGTGACCGTAATCTTGGCTGGATTAGCGGGGAACGTGCTCTGCCAGAAGGGTTTCAAGACCAGGAGGGCCTTCTCTACCTCAGGAAAGCCCTGTAGTACGCTTTCGGCCGAACTACGGCTCTTTCCCGCCACCGCAGCTCCTACCTTAGCCGTGTCTACCTTCCAGACCAGGACCGCAGTACCCGTGAGCGTGAAGGAGAAGCTGGTGTCACCGACGTTTGGAATGAGTCCTTCTGACGGTGCAAGCTTCAGACCGTCGAGTGATTTGAACGTGAGCGGCTGACCTGAGTACGTGCCAATAGACTGGTACGCAATCGTGCGTGCGAGCGCCTCCTCGGGGAAGATCACGCCGCGCACTACCCCACGCTCAGCAAGGGCGACTGTGTTGCCCGCGCCTGCAGTGTCAGGCTGTGGTTCGAATGTGGACGCAGTAGCACCTGGGATAAGCACATAGCCCTCCTTCACCTTAGTTGCGAGCTCAGTCTTTAGTTCCCCATCAAGGGTCGTCTCGAGCTTTGCCATCTCTGCGTCCTTGGTGGCCTGCGATACCGTTGGGCGTGCACCTGCGTACCCACCCTTCATGGCGTCGCTCGAGCGTGCCGTGACTTTGGTGTACGTGTCTGAGCCCTTAAGGCCCGGAAGAGTGAAGGTGGTAGCGCCTACGTTGTACTTTTCTCCTGCTTCGTCGGCATACACCGTGACCGAAAGCTGGCCTGGCTGGCCGTTTGCCGCCTTGGGCACGTTTATGGAGTCCTTAATACGGAATACGAGGCCCTCAGGGGTCTCAAAACGCGTGTTCTTGATGAGTGCCTGCGAAGCGTCCTGGGAGTTGCTGATCACAATCACTCCCTGAGCAGCCTGGGTTACGTTTTGGGTGCTTTCAGCAGCAATCGAGTTGGTTGCGGTTTTTTCAACCGTGATGATTTCAAACGGGAGTTCACCCTCGCCTGCAGTTGAGGTAAAGGTACCCTCTACTTGAACAGGGCTTTCGGTTGGGGTAATGGCGACCTTTGCTCCTGAGAATGCAAAGAGTGCACCGACCGAACCGAGCACGACGACAAGCGCAATGATTGCGGTACCAACAGGGAACCGGCGACCAGTACCGATTGGCTTAGGAGCACGCGGCTCCATAGGTGGGCGCGGTGGCAAATTGGTAGAAGGTGGGGGTGGTAGCGAGGAAGGCGTGGTCTCAGGAGAAAGCGTGCGCATAGGCGCATTCCCCATTTCATCTCCCATCATCGCGCGACGGCGCGACGGCGGAATGATGTCGTTCAAGTTCTTTTGCATAGTGCTGATGTTGGAAAGCCTCTACCGAACCCTAGGACTAATAGCGTTCAGTATACCGAGCCAGACGGG
This sequence comes from uncultured Candidatus Saccharibacteria bacterium, assembly GCA_964363905.1. Classification (GTDB taxonomy): domain Bacteria; phylum Patescibacteriota; class Minisyncoccia; order Phycocordibacterales; family Phycocordibacteraceae; genus C7867-001. Next base: position 796 of record CAYIKA010000024.1, on the reverse strand, counting down.
CTCGGGCAAAGAATTACGTAGATTCTGTGGATAGATCAGGGGTGGAAAGATGCGCAATGCGCCTGGCATAGTAGAGCGCAAGCATGGCCATATAGGCATCGCCCTCCGCATTCCCTTTCGTCGAAATTGCCTGGGAAAATTGTGAAGCGAGGACTGGCACGATAGCGAGGGGTTCTTCGGAGAGCCAAAGTGCGCGTAGAATGTCGTTATCAAGGAGGCGACGAAGGAAATCCCTAGAGTCGCCGTCCGCAAGGAGGAACATGGTGCGCGGAAGCGGATGGCGTGTAGAAAACTCCATAAGGGTTCCCTTCAAGTTATTGAGCCATGACTCCTGTACTTCTGAGATACGTGACATGAACCGGGTGTTGCGCGCAGGATCGATGATGCCACCGGCGCCCTCGCCGAGTCCGACGAGTCCGGTGCCGGTTACTCCCGAAGTTCGGGCAGCACGGAGTAGATCATGTACGCCGAGGTCGACCGTACGGACATCTACCAGAAGTCCTCCTTTAACTACCGCCACATCCGTTGCAGTACCCGCCACATCGAGCATGAGGAAATCTTTTTGGTGCGGGTACATGTCGCGTAGCACCTCATAGGCAACGGGCGCAAACGCCGTCAGGTGGAGACCATGCGTGTGGTAGGTGCGTCTCAAGGTGCGCTCCACGGCCTCTGCGACGTCCTTAGCGATAGTCGACGAGAGTATGACCAGGTCCGCGCGCTTTACGCGTCTGCCAAATGGGCGCGCAGTGTCGTAGCCGTTCAAAAGGGTCGCTATAACCGCCTCACCCGACTCCCT
>CAYIKA010000023.1:3369-7549 GCA_964363905.1 uncultured Candidatus Saccharibacteria bacterium | reverse complement strand
CCAGCAATTTTTTACGGATATTCAAAATGATATAATTTTGAGTATGACGACCCTAAGCCCCTGGATTAATTTCAATGGTAATGCCGAAGAAGCATTTAATTTTTATAAATCAGTCTTGGGCGGTGAGTTCACGAAAATAGTTCGACTCAAAGACCTTGAAAGTCCTGAATTCCCGGTCGCAGAAGAAGATGCGAACAAGATCATGCAGATTGTTTTACCTATTAATGGCGCAAATGCACTAATCGGTAATGATGTACCCTCATTCATGGGTAAGGTAAGTGAAAGCGAAAACAGAAGCAAAATCCATGTCGCGGCAAATAGTAAAGAAGAAGCGGAACGACTGTTCAATGGACTTTCTGCCGGAGGGCAAGTAGAGGCACCTGTTAGTGACAGTCCGTGGGGAACCTCCTTCGGTATGTTTAGAGATATATACGGTATTGAATGGGTTATAGAATTTGACCTGACTACGCAAGGTTAAGGTTAGATTCTAACCGCGTGATATTCTAGTCGTATGAAAACGAAAACAGTTGTTATTGCTATCGCAGTGATCGTTCTCGCAGGGCTTGGATACTTTGCGTATACCTACAAAGCCAAAGCTCCTGAACCAGAGCCCGTTACTAATTCGGCACAGGGAAAAATAAATATTGATGAGGTATGTCGTGGCGCGCTTGCGTATATGACCTTCTCCGATGGGGCGAGCGCCGACGCATTCGTCGCTGACTGTAAGGAGGGAAAGCATCCGGAAGTTATCGAGCGTTACAAAGCCGATATGAATCTGGGTGCGGGTGCACAGATTTAATTAGCTCTGCAAACAGAAACCGCCCCATCCAAGTGTGGGGCGGTTCGCTTTTATATATCCCTATTCATGGTATGGTCGCTTCAGAAAATGAGGAGAGTGAACGATGATCGTTCAGTTACTACGACGCCTAAGGGGTTCCGAACCTGTATATGATTTCAACGGCTGCGAAGGCTTCTACGTGTCATCGTTTCGTCCACACATGAGACGAATCGCAGAATCGTTATTGCCATTCACCAAAACGGTGTCCGTTTATTTCGATCGAAAGCTCAAACGCGTAATCTTTCGGGGTCCTGATGGGATAATGGCAATGCTCTCAATTCATGGGGAGTGTTGTGTGGCAGAAACGGCCTACGTCTCACCGTCAGATCTCTCAGACTATGCAAAAGCATGCTTTATTCGGGAACTCGCTACATTAAAAATTCGCTTTGTCGATCTTGAGCAAATACCAGGCTATAAGAAGGCGGCGTAGTCGTTGTGAGATCAGGTCGTCCTACGGGACGACCTTTTTCGTAGTTTAGTACTAATTACCTATCGAACGAGCATAATTCTCCTATGTGCGGTAGGTTGTTCCTATATATGGTTCAAACCACCGCTAAAGCCGGGAATACGTACGACGTCATCGTGATTGGTGGCGGGGCTGCTGGCATGATGGCTGCCGGAACCGCTGCGCAGGGTGGTAAGCGCGTGCTTCTCCTTGAGAAGAATCCCGAACTCGGAAAGAAGCTCGCTATCTCAGGGGGAGGTCGCTGCAACATCACGAACGCGGAATATGACCCGAAAGCGCTTCTCTCAAATTTCGGCAAAGCGGAGCCCTTCCTCTACTCACCGTTCTCCGAGTTTGGCGTGGAGGAGACCTTCTCATTCTTTGAAGAGTTGAAGCTTCCGCTCGTCGTACAAAACAACAGGCGCGCGTTCCCGAGAAGCGAGAAGGCGCCGGACGCCGTGAACGCACTCGAACGGTATCTAAAGGATGGTCGGGTTGAGGTACGCACCGCGGCACCGGTGGCACGCGTGAAGATTGAGGACGGAAAAATTGCGTCCGTTCAAATCCAAGGATTCGAACTTACTGCCGACTCCTACATATTTGCCACCGGTGGCGTGTCACATCCGGAGACTGGCTCCACGGGTGACGGGTTCGAGTGGCTGCGCTCGCTCGGTCACACCATTATCGAGCCGACGCCCACCATTGTGCCACTTGCCGCAAGCGATGCCTGGATACCAAAACTGAAAGGGAAGTCACTCACGGATATAAAAATAACCTTCTATCAGGACGGTGTCCGGAAATTTGCACAGAAGGGAAACATCCTTCTGACCCACTTTGGACTATCAGGCCCCATGATTCTGAACCTCGCAGGAAAGGTGAGAGAACTCCTCTATGGTGGAGTCGTTACGGCAACCATCGATCTGTTTCCAACGATCGACCTGGGTATCCTCGACGCCAACCTCGTCAAACACTTTGAGGGAAATAAAAACAAGTTGCTACGCAATGCGCTTTCCGGCTTTGTACCGAGTGGTACTGAGGAAGTACTTCTCACACTCATCCCTACTATTGATTCGGATACGAAGGTACACAGCGTGAACAAAGAACAGCGCCGTGCACTTATTGATCTACTTAAGGCCATGCCGGTCTCTATTACTGGACTCATGGGCTACGACCGTGCAGTCGTTGCTGACGGCGGTGTGCTTCTGTCAGAAGTCGACATGCGCACCATGCGCTCAAAGAAGTGCGTGAACCTTTTCATTACCGGTGACCTCCTCCATATCTCACGTCCTTCCGGCGGCTACTCGCTCCAGCTCTGCTGGACCACTGGCTACGTTGCCGGTTCGAACGCGTAAAATTACCAGTCTTTGCCGTTGAAGGGCGTGATGGTAAGTGACTCAAGATCAATGTCATCCAGGCAGCGTACGTTGAGGCTCGTCATTTCATTGCCGTCATTGTCCTTGCCGCGGGCAAATGACTCGACGCCGCATACCGTGCAGAAGAGGTGGTCAATCTTTTTCTTATTGAACTGATAGAGGGTGAGTGAATCCTCTCCCGACAAAAGTTTGAAATCAGCAGAAGGAATGAAATTAAGCAGAAGACCCTTTATCTGGCAGTGCGAACAATTGCAGCTAATTACTTTATCAAGTGTAGATGTTGCTTCGTAGCGCACGAGGCCGCAGTGGCAGCCGCCCGTGTATGTAGTCATGAGACCTAGTATACTGGCTTTATATGAAGGATCGAAGTATCTCTTTCAACACGCGGGTCTATGCGCTTGCGCGCAAGATTCCAAAAGGAAAAGTCTCCACCTATGGCCAGCTCGCGGCTCTTGCCGGAAGTCCGGGCGCGGCACGTGCTATCGGCAACGCGATGAAGAACAATCCGGACATTCCAAAGACGCCGTGTCATCGCGTCGTTGCCTCAAACGGCGCACTCACGGGCTACGCTGCCGGAGCGGGTATTTCGACCAAGAAGAAAATGCTCCTCGCCGAGGGCGTGAAGTTTAAAGGAGAAAAAGTCGATCTCATACTTTCCGGCTGGAAAGGTTAGACGGGAAGTCCGAGAAGCTTCAAAAGCTCTGCGCGCTCTTCGCCATCGATGGAACGATAGGTGCCTGCCTTCATGGGTCCGAGCTTCACGTTCATGACACGTGTGCGCTTCAGGTCCGACACTTCGTTAAAGAGTGCGACCACCATGCGACGCACCTGGTGCGTTTTGCCTTCGGTGAGGGTGATGCGGAAACGCTTCTCATCAAGAATACTCACCTGTGCGGGTTTGGTAACGTAGCCCTCAATATTTACCCCGGCTTCCATTTTTTCTTTGAAACTTTCACGGAGTGGTTTCTTGGTCGTCACTTCATACACTTTTTCGTGTTCGTACTTTGGATTCAAAAGGCGATCGGTGATGCGGCCGTCGTTCGTGAGAATCATGAGTCCACGCGATGGCTTGTCGAGGCGACCAACAGGAAAAAGCTTCAGACGCTTCAAGTCTGAGGGAAGGGAACTTATGACGTCCTTGCCCGTGCCCTCATCGTGCGTGTCGACATCTTTGGGTTTGTTGTAGGCCAAGTACACATAGGCTTTCGGTACGCGGAAGCGCACTTCAACCACATCGGTCTCCTGTACACGGTCCCCAAGCTTCGCGCGTTTACCGTTCACGAGCACCTGACCTTTCTCAATAAGTTCATCAGCACCGCGGCGCGTGGCGTGGCCCTTCTGCGCAAGGTACTGATTGATACGCATAGGAAAGGTCGCCGCCTTGGGGGCGGGAGTGGCTGGTGTGCTGCGTTTCTTTCCGTTCATCTCGTTACCCTATAGTACAATTGGGTATATGGAAACAGTGAAGCCTGGCATCTACCATCACTTCAAAACGAGCGAGCAGCTCTACGAAGTCATTGGTAC
>CAYIKA010000023.1:0-3269 GCA_964363905.1 uncultured Candidatus Saccharibacteria bacterium | reverse complement strand
CCGTAAGACAAGCCCGGCTGTGGCGTCTATACCTATGGACCAAGAAGATTCCAAAAACTACTTCCTCGAAACGTACGATGCGTACGGAAATGACATCTATCGCTTCTGTCTGATGAAGGTCTCACGAAGCGAAGTTGCCGAGGATATTACCCAGGAGGTGTTTATGCGCTTCTGGCAGACGTTGCGTGATGGCACGGAGCTTCGCAATGCGCGCGCCCTCCTCTATACCATCGCCCGCAATCTGGTGATCGACTGGTATAGGAAGAAAAAGGAATCCTCTCTTGATGTGTTGCAGGACCAAGGCATTGATTTTGCTGGCGACGACTGGAAGCACATCACCCAGAATGCCGAACACCGCGAGGTGCTCGAAGTCATTCAGCAACTTGATGAGTCGTCGCGTGAAGCGCTCATGCTTCGCTATGTTGACGGACTTTCCCCGAGCGAAATAGCGGAACTGTCCGGCGAAACACCAAACGCCATATCAGTCCGCATCAACCGTGCAATCAAAAAGGTCAAGGACCTTATACGTGCATAAAAACATGAATACCCCTTTCGAAAATTTCATACGAAGCGTAAAAGCACAGACTCTTTCTGATGCTTCTTCCGCACGCCTGCGTAGCGCGCTCGCGAGCTACGCCGACCTCCACACCGTTCCGGACGGGGTGTCTTTTGCATCCGCCGCAAGTCCGTTTATGAAATACCTGCGCAGCCGTCATGCGGTCTATGCGTTCCTGCTTATTATTGTGGTGCTTGGCGGGGGAAGCGGCGCCACCCTTGCTGCAGAGAAATCCCTTCCGGGCGATGTTCTGTATCCCGTCAAAACAGAACTGAACGAAAAAATAACGGCACGTTTTGCGACGACGCCTGAGGAGCGCGCGCGTCATAGTGCGCGCCTTGCTGAGCGTCGCGTCGACGAAGCGGTTGCGCTTGCGGACGAGGGTAAGCTCGATGCCAAGACTGCGCTCTACCTCGACCAGGAAGTTACCGCGCATATTGAATCAAGTGATTCTGCAGCCGACACCCTCGAATCAAACGGTGACTTGGCTACCGCGCTTGCCGTGCGCACTGATCTGGAGGAGAACCTTTCGCAGCGCGCAGACGCACTCCACACCCTTGCCCTTGCGGCGCGTGCACCGGAGGGCGATGCAGAGGACACTCATGAGTCAGACGACACCAACACGACGCGTATTGCGCTCGCCGAAAGCATAGATGCAAAAGTGCGCACTATTCACGAGGCACGCCTCCACACAGAGACCGCCGTCCTGCCGGGCATCGCAGCTTCAGAAGGCACCTTCAACCTCGCACTCCTGCGTGGTGATCGCGATGCTAAACCTGAGGCTGAGGACGGAAATCCTGAGGCTACCGTCACGGTCATGAGTACCATGATGGCCGCCAAGATACTGACGAAGGAGGAAGCCACCACGACCGCAACGACTTCTGACGAAGAAGAGGTGCATACGGAGACCCGCAAGGCATTCTTTGCGCCAAGCGGTGAAGTCAACGCGACGCAGTCGCTCTGGTTTAAAGCTGCTCGCTAAGCTCCTCCGCCCGGCCTCGCGCTGTGCTACGATGCGAACATGTTTTGGGCTGACCGCATTGCCGCAGAAATACGTGATACTCGCGCACCATCCGCGGGTGATTCTGCATTACTCGTGCGTGACGAAAAAACTCTTTCGGGACGCGTACACATTGGCTCGATGCGCGGCGTCGCCATCCACGGGCTCGTGGCAGAAGTGCTCCAGGAAGAAGGCATACCAACTGAGTTTAAGTACGAGCTCAACGATTTCGATCCCTTTGATTCCATTCCGGGATATCTTGATGCTGAGCGCTATCGAGAGCATCTAGGTAAACCACTCTACCTGGTGCCTTCGCCGGAACCTGGATTTGAAAACTACGCAGAATACTACGGTGCTGATTTCGTAAGCGTGCACCAGAAGGCGGGATTTACCCCGACCTATTACCGCGCCTATGCGGACCTGTATCAGAGTGGTCGCATGGACCCATTCATTCGGACAGCACTCACGCAGGCCGAGGACATACGCCGTATTCAGAAAGAAGTATCGGGCTCGGTGAAGGCTGACGACTGGCTCCCAATTTCAGTAGTGTGTGAGAACTGCCAGAAAATGATGACGACCCGCGCCTACGATTTCGACGGCGAGACCGTTGCCTATACGTGCGACCGAACGCCGGACGAGACCGTGTCCTGCGGACATAGCGGAAGAATTGCGCCGTGGAAGGGGGCGGCAAAGCTTTTCTGGAAAGCAGACTGGGCTGCCAAGTGGGGTGCACTTGGGGTGTCCGTCGAAGGAGGTGGTAAGGATCACTCCACGCGTGGCGGCTCGCGCGACGTTGCTAATCATATTGCCCGCGAAGTGTTCGACATCACTACACCCTTTGATATTCCCTACGAGTTCTTTCTTGTCGGTGGCAAGAAAATGTCATCGTCTAAAGGCAAGGGATCAAGTGCAAAAGAAATGAGTGAGTTGTTTACGCCAGAAGTGCTGCGCCTTGCACTCATTGGTAAGGACATCAGTCAGCAGATAGAGGTAGATCCCTCGGGCGACTCAGTGCCGCGCATGTATGACTGGTACGACGAGCTCGCAGAAAAAGTACGTGAAGGGATTGCGGATGATTTCACGCGTCTGTACGCGCTTTGTCAGATGCCCGAGAACCGTGCGGACGCAGCCGCCGTGTGGCTACCACGTTTTGGTCAGGTCGCATTCATCGTACAGATGCCCCATTTGAGTTTGGTGCAGGAGGCCGAATCTATTAAGGGAAGCGCACTTACCAATGAGGAGAAAGAAAAGCTCGAAGAGCGTGCAGCGTACGCACGGTTCTGGCTCTCCACCTATGCGCCGGAACAGTATGTATACAAGCTTCAAGATACGCTTCCTGAGGTGACGCTTTCAGGTGAGCAGAAGAACGCACTCCTCACGCTCGCGCCGTTTTTTGCGGAATCGCGTAGTGGGGAAGAAGTGCAGGCGCGCCTATTTACGCTTAAGGATGAGGTGGGTATCGCACCCAAGGATCTCTTTTCTGCCCTGTATCAGGTATTTCTTGCACGCAGCTCAGGTCCGCGCGCCGGCTGGTTCCTTTCCGTACTGCCTGCTGAATTTGTGAAAACACGCCTCACCGAAGCAGCGGGGTAATTAGTTTTTGTTTGTGTAGGTGCCGCTTCTTCATCCGGGAATCGGCTCCGGATGCTATACTCCTCCCCATGCAGTGGAAACATCATCGAATCTGGATTGTCGCACTTATCATCATTTCAG
>CAYIKA010000022.1:2847-7550 GCA_964363905.1 uncultured Candidatus Saccharibacteria bacterium | reverse complement strand
TGGCCTTTCCCGAGCCATCATTGCCGTCGAGCACAATAAACAGGCCCTTTTCCATTGGTCCTAGTATACTGGGGCCAATGGAACGAGCCTACCTGGACGCGCTACAGAACATCATGACAAATGGCGTGGATCGAGATGATCGCACTGGTACCGGCACGCGCGCTCTTTTTGCCATTCAATTACGTCACGATCTTCAGGACGGTTTTCCAGCCCTCACTACTAAGAAACTTGCATTTAAGGCGGTGAAGAGCGAACTATTGTGGTTTCTTGAAGGTTCGAGCGACGACAATCGCTTAAAGGAGCTGAATGGGAGCGAGAAGACTATTTGGACTGCAAATGCAGAAGCGGACTACTGGGCCCCAAAAGCCGCATTCCCTGGCGATCTTGGGCGCATCTACGGAGTGCAGTGGCGTAAGTGGCAAAAGCCAGACGGAACCATCCTTGATCAAATTACTGAGGCGATAGAGAAAATTAAACACAAACCAACGGACCGACGCATTATTGTAACGGCCTGGAATCCAGGAGAGCTTGATCAGATGGCTCTTCCGCCCTGCCACATGTTTTTTCAATTCTTTGTTGCAAACGGACGACTTTCACTCCACATGGTTCAACGTTCGTGTGACATGTTCCTGGGCGTTCCATTCAACATTGCGTCATATGCACTCCTTCTTTCCATGATCGCCCAGGTCACTGATCTTGCTCCTGGAGAGCTGGTAATGACACTCAATGACGCTCATATCTATAAAAACCATTTTGATGCAGTTACGGAGCAGCTTTCCCGTGACCCTCTTCCCTTTTCAAAACTCTGGCTCAACCCTGAAATCCGCGACATAGATTCGTTTACCATGGACGATATTAAACTCGAAGGGTACGAGTCACACACTACGATTAAGGCACCGATGGCTGTATAATCCTTCTCACCATGGCACTTTCAGACCGACGCATTCTCGAGGAGATGAAAAAGGGCGACATCGTTATATCCCCATTCGATCGTGGCCAGCTTGCCACCTCAAGTTACGACGTCACGCTCGGCGAGTGGTTCTTCCGCGAGCAGCCGACTAAGTACAATCACGCGCTCTATAACATCTGGAGCAAGGAACACATGGAACATGTGTGGGGCGCCGATAAGGTAGAGCGCGCCGTATCAGCCAAAGAAGCGTTTAAGAAATACAATTTTGAATTCGATGGCATCCATCCGGATGACAAGGTGATTGTACTTCGCCCGGGAGAAACCATTCTCGCCCACACGCAGGAATTCATCGGCGGAAAGGACCATATCACCACCATGATGAAGGCGCGTTCCTCTCTTGGTCGTAACTTCATCGAGGTCTGCAAATGCGCAGGTTGGGGCGATGTTGGCTATATCAATCGTTGGACGATGGAAATTACGAACAATTCCAAGAACTACATCATCCCGCTCGTGGTCGGCCGTCGCATCGCACAGATTATTTTCTTTGAGACGGGGCCTATTGAGGCCGCTGACTATGCTTCTTCCGGCAAGTACGCGAGTTCGACTGATGTAAAGAAGCTCGCAAAAGAATGGAAGCCAGACTCTATGCTTCCAAAACTGTGGGCCGATAAGGATATTAAGAAAGTCCAGCCATGGCACAAGAAAGCCACGAAGGGAAAGAAAAAATAAGCGCGCTTCTGGCGCGCTTTCCGCATCTGGTCACCTACGTGCCGCTACGCACTGAGGTGCGGTTCGAAGACTTCATGACACTTCCTGTCGGAAGAACGGTATACGAGATACGACCTCGTGCCGCGCTTGATCCCTTTGCAGAAGCGAAGAATGCTGAGGCGGCAATCGGTGGTGGCACCGTGCTTATTCTCATGCCGGGACGAAAGTTCGACAGTTCCGGTACACGCCTCGGTCAGGGTGGTGGTTGGTATGACCGCTTTCTCTCGGCCGTACCGAAATCTTGGCGCCGACTTGGTTTTTGTTTCGAAGATCAATTCATTCCCGAAGCACTTCCACGACAACCCTGGGACGAGCCAATGGACTATGTCGCGGTAGCTTCGCGTGACGGCTCTGCCCTCACCCTCTACGAGACCAAGGCTCGTCCTGGTATGCTTGCCGCATGATAAGTCTCATCGCCGTCATGGGTGCCCGCACTCGCGCTATCGGAAAAGATAACGACCTTCTCTGGCGACTGCCTGAGGAGCTCGCGCGTTTCAAACGCATCACGCTGGGCCATCCAGTCATCATGGGTCGCAAGACCTGGGAATCAATTCCTGAAAAGTTTCGTCCACTTCCAGGTCGTACAAACGTCGTCGTAACGCGTGATACTTCCTACGAAGCAGTCGGCGCCGAGGTTGCGCACTCGCTCGAAGAAGCACTGACCCAAGCAAAATCGCAGTCAGGCTCTGAAGAAATATTTATCATCGGTGGCGCCCAGCTCTACAGCGAAGCACTTTCTGCTGCTGACCGCCTCTACCTCACGCTTGTCGATGACGACAAGGAGGGCGAGGCATTCTTCCCCGACTACGGAGCATTTATGAAAATAGTTGAAGAGACGCCGGGCGAAGAGAATGGTATTCGCTACACGTTCCTTACGCTTGAGCGCTAGCGAGTCTTCTTACGCTTCCATTTAAAACTTTTGTGGAAAAAGAATGGTGCGAATACATCGTCTTCTGGTTCGACGATAAGTTGCGCCTTTGCATTACGTGAACGGTTCTTGAGTGGAATATTTTTCACTCCACGTATGACGGCGACCGGAATACGCTCTGCCCCCTCCCCCATTTCAAGCACCGCCGCAGCTGCAAGCGCATCAATAAGGTTTGCCATCTCTACCCGGATGATGCGACCAAAGATATCCTTGGTGCCACGATAGTCACGTAGTGGATCAATACCGTCCCAGGAGAGCGCAAACCCTATCGCACCGCGCCGAAGTGGAAGTGACATGGAATCGGTGATGATGACGGCAAGTTCCTGCATGCCGTATTCCTTCTGGAGCCATGCGCGCATTCGCTTGGCACTCTTAAACGGATCTGTTGGGTAGAGCACGTAGTGATCGCTCCCGTTACTCTCATCAATACCCGCAGACCCGGCCATCGCTCCTTGATTAATGGTGTAGCGCGTACGATAGCGAGACGTCTTGGGCGCCTTCAGATACCAGTCCGCCTCGCGCTCGATAAGCTTTTCTTTTTCAATCGCATCGAGCGGAAGCGTCCTTCCTTCGTCTATTGAAACGACCTTTGAAGATATTGCGACAATATCACCCTCTTTAAGAGATAATTTGGATTTCTTGAGTGCGTCCAGAAGTGAGTCCTGAGGGGCCACAAGCGCCCGCGTCTGTATACCGATGATCTGCATACGCGCACTCTAAACGAAAGAACCCCTGACGCAAGTCAGGGGTTCTTTCTTAGGGGGTCAGTGAAGGTTTCTTAGCTCACCTTCACACCCATCGAACGTGCAGTGCCTTCTACTGTCTTCTCTGCTGACTCGAGTGAGCTAGCCGAAAGGTCAGGCATCTTGGTCTGTGCGATCTCCGTGATCTGAGCGCGGGTGAGGGTGCCAACTGACTGAAGCGGCGCCTTGCCCGAACCCTTGTCGACACCAATCGCCTTAAGGATGAGGCGCGACATAGGAGAGACCTTGTACACGAGCGAGAAGGTGCGGTCGTCGTAGACCGTCATCTCAACCGGAACAATGGTGCCCATACGATCCTTGGTTGCCTCGTTGAACTTGTTGACGAAATCGCCAATGTTCACGCCCGCAGGACCAAGTACGGTACCAACCGGCGGCGCAGGAGTTGCCTTGCCTGCCGGAATTTGGAGTTTGATTTTCTTTACTACTTTTGCCATGTCAGTGGAATGTAACTTAAATGAGGGTGAGGGTCAAACGGACGGCCTATAGCTTCCGTATCTGAAGGAAGTCGAGCTCGACGGGCGTCTCGCGACCGAACATGGCCACCATGACCTTAACCTTGCCGCGATCCTCGTCGATTTCACCCACCTTGCCTTCCAGATCCTTGAAGGGACCGTCTGCAATAACGACCGGATCATCCTTCATAAGGTCAATACGGTGCTTCGGTGCCTCCTGGCCCATACGCTTCATGAGGGAGGTGACCTCCGACTCTTCCATAGGAACCGGGGTGTTCCCTGCTCCCACAAAACCCGTCACACGAGGAGTATTGCGGACCACAAACCATGAATCTTCGTCCACGGTCATGCGCACGAGAATGTAACCCGGGTAAATCTTTTCTTCTTCGACGATGCGCTTGCCTCCCTTTACGCGAATCTTCTTCTCGGTTGGGACAACCACTTCGAAGATTTTGTTCTCCATACCAAGAGACTCGATGCGCTGCTTCAGGTTACGCTCGACGGCGTTCTCATAGCCCGCGTAGGTATGGATGGTGTACCAGCGCGGTTCTGCGCTTACGTCTTCGTCGGAAAAATGCGGTGCAGTCTTAATGTCCATAGGAGTTGGGTGAGACTAATAACCGGAAACCAAACGATTCACGATGTTCGTGAAGATGTAATCAAAACCAGTAATCACGAGCGCGATAACGGTTGAGATAAGGATAATCAGCACCGTGTGGATGATCGCCTGACGACGATCGGGCCATACGACGTGTGAGAGTTCTCCTCGGACGTTCTTGAGGTAGCTGATGAGTGAGCGCATACCTGAAAAAAGATTACGTTTCCAAATAAAAAAGCCCTGCGGGCCTTGTGTGGGCATATGATAGTACGGCCTGTTTCCT
>CAYIKA010000022.1:0-2747 GCA_964363905.1 uncultured Candidatus Saccharibacteria bacterium | reverse complement strand
ACCGTAACGTTCGTTTCGTTTTCGCCCGTAGGAAGCGAGGGAGCTGCACTCACTGCTGCATCCATAGCGACCCCACCCTTGAAGCCTTCGTACATTGGGTACATATCACCCCCCTCGGAGAAATTCACGACTTTGCCGAGGTGTACACCGAGCTGCTTCGCGAGCACTTTTGCCTTCTCGCGCGCCTGAGCAATAGCCTCTTCGCGTGCCTTAGACTTCACATCCGCATCGTCATCGACGGTGAAGTTTGGTCCAGAGATGTTCTGTACGCCGAGCGTACCGAGTGTCTGGAGCACATCCCCTGCTTTTGCAGTGTCGCGCACTTTTACCTCGATCGATTGAGATACTTCGTAGCCAACGATCTTAGGATTACCCGAGACAACGGCCGGACACATCATGCCCGGACGGCACGGGTTCATGTACTCGTACTTTGGTGCGACGTTGTAGTACACCGTCTTCACATCCTTGTCGTCGATACCCTGATCCTTCATACCTTTGATCGCTGCATCCGTTTTATCAGTTGCTGCCTTCTGTGCATCAGCAACGGTTGCGGCTGACTCAGTGACCGTGAACTGAATCTTTGCGATGTCCGGGACCATAGCCGAGGTACCGGTACCCGATACGGTGATCGTGTTGTAGGGATCGTTCGCCTTGCGTCCGAATGCTGCGTTCCAGGTGGTAACCAAGAGGAACAGGGTCAGCATCACGGCGACCGCAATGAGTGAGACACGCATAGCTCTATTTCCCATAAATTCATTCATGAATCCTTGTGTTAGTTCTTAAATAAGGGATATAGCGAGTATATCACTCTGGCCTATGACGCTCGGGAGCGTCTGTTCTTGCAGAACATTGTCCGCACACTCCACGTTGCAACTGTATAGCGGGGGTATATGCTCACCCGTATGCCTCTTATGATTCTCAGCATTGCTGCTGCCGCATTTGTCGCCACTATGGTCGGTGGACTTCTTGCGCTCAAACTGCGCGATAAGCTGCACCTCGTACTTGGCTTCTCTGCCGGCGCCGTTATTGCCGTTGCATTCTTTGACCTACTTCCGGAAGCTCTCGAGCTCGGGGCGAATTTCTACGAAATTAATACCCTTCTCTCGGTTACTGCCATTGGATTCTTTCTCTACACCATTCTTGACCGCACCATTCTTCTCCATACGCACTCAGATGGTGACGACGGATTGAGTCATTCGCACGGCTCGACCAAACGCGGTCTCGTAGGAGCCGGTTCCCTTTCGAGCCATAGCTACCTCGATGGGTTCGCCATCGGACTCGCTTTCCAAGCGTCGCCCGCCATAGGTGCCATCGTCGCAGTTGCGGTGCTTACGCACGATTTCTCGGACGGCATCAACACCGTAAACATGATTTTGAAAAACGGCGGTACGCGCGCGCAGGCCTACAAGTGGCTCGCGATCGACGCGCTCGCTCCCGTACTCGGCGCGGCCACCACCCTCTTCATTAGCGTTCCAGAAAACTATCTTTCACTCATCCTCGCACTGTTTGCCGGCTTCTTCCTCTACATCGGTGCGAGCGATCTTCTTCCGGAGAGCCACCATGCGCACCCTAAGTTCCTAACGACGGTTATGACGATAGTGGGTGCTGTCGTTCTCTACATTGCAGTCACGATTGCAGGCGTATAGAAAAAAGCCCCGCGAGAGCGGGGCTTTTTCTTAAGGAGTCTGGATGCCGGCGAGCATCTTGATGAGCGCCGCATGCTCAGGGAGCGAATCGATGACAAGGTTCGGGTCAGTCCAGTTAGTGACATCGCGTTCAACCACATCAAAGCGAAGGACGTCGTTTGCGCGTGGTAGATAGTACGCGCTCGTGACCTGACCTTCGAAGCGTTCGATGGTGGTCGCACGGAAGGTGCGTCCGTTAATTATCTTAATTGCAAACTTGCTCATGTCAGTCGCCTGCATATCAGATGGTTGGTAGCGCGTGTGCGCGAGTATTACCGACTCCGCAGTCTGCCCTGCAGGAATTGGGAAGCTATACACCGTGATGAAATGTGCAGGACCATTTCCCTGTGCGGGCCTCTCGTAGAAATCGAGCATGCCCTCAACCATACCGTCGGCACCTGGCTCCTGTACTCCCTTCGAGTATCCGGCAGGAATAGCGAATGAAAGTGAGGCCGTAGGAATTTCTACGTTTGGCGGAAACGCACATGCCTGGAATTCACAGTTTGGTCCGGTGCGTCCAACACTTGAGCCATCAGGACAGAGCCGTGCCTCCATGGTGCAGGCAGTCTGACCCGGTGCGGGTGTAAGTGGACGCTCCATGGTGTTGCGATAAAAGAATGCCGCAATACCAATAAGAAGCAGGAGTACGATGCCGGCGATAAGTTGTTTGAATGAAAACATAATTTATTTCTTTAGAGAATCGCGGATTTCTTCGAGCACCACAAGTTCAGCGGATTTTTCTGCAGCGGGCGTAAGACCCGCCTCCTCTTCTTTGCGCCTCATGTGCTGAAGACGATTGATGAAACGGATGATGAGGAAGAGTGCGAGTGCGACGATAAAGAAATCGATGACCGACTGAATGAATGGTCCGTACTTAATTTCGACTGATCCTCCGAGATTAAATACAAGATCCTTGAAATCGATCTTGCCCATCAAGAGACCCAAGGGTGGCGTGATGATATTCGTGACGAGCGAATTGATGATGTTATTAAAGGCAGTACCGATAACCACACCGACCGCAAGATCCATGACGTTTCCGCGCATCGCGAATTTCTTGAATTC
>CAYIKA010000021.1:0-7590 GCA_964363905.1 uncultured Candidatus Saccharibacteria bacterium | reverse complement strand
ACCGTGTCAGCCTTATGTAGCAGGCAAAGCTACATCTGCACTAGGAGAAAGCCATGGCGGCTCTCGCTCAAGAAACCTATTTCAGCGACGTTATCGCCGCGATGAACACGAAGGGCTTTGTGCTCTTCTCGCGCGTAACGACCGAGCAGGCGGGCGACCTCAAGTATCAGGTGTCTGCCACCGTCGCCCGCGACACGCGTCTGTTCTTCCACTACCCGAATACGTGCCTCATCATCACGCTTGTCTACCGCGAGCACGACGCGATGGGTCCTGATCTCGAGAGCTACTGGTCGATTCGATTCGACTATGAATACCTTGCTGCTCGGGAGCTTGTCCAAGCCACATTTATTCGTGAGGGCGAATGTGTGCCGCGTGCCGATCGACACATGGATGAGATGGATACGTGGTACCGCAAAGTCCCCCTTCGGGATTGCGTTCCTGGTCAGGAGCTCTATCCCGACTTTCGCTATTACACAAACCGCGGAATGGAACAACGAATGAAAGCCGCGAGCTTCGAGCATCTGCGACCTAATCAGATTGCAGAAAATGTGTGGGGGTTCATCGGCAAGGCAATTCCCTTCCTGAGAAAGGGTGCCTTCGATGAACTCCAGGTCACTGACTTTGTTCCACGCTCATTTCCAGGTTGTGAGGCGGGGTTCTGGCAGCACTTCAAGGAAGCAAGCGCCGCGATCAGCACCCGATACTATCTATGGTCGCTCGCAAGGCGGCCGTGGGGTTCGGAAGGACTGAAGCGATAAGTACCTATATGTTCGTAGCCCCAGGCCATTGCGGTCTGGGGCTTTCTTATTTCAATACTGAGCACGGTAGGCGGTGGACAACTAAATATCAGTGTGATATAGTGAACACATCAATCGCAGGTCTGGCTAATTGGTAGCTAGTCGACTCCTCGTTTTCAGTATCTGTCCTTGATAGTTATCACGTTCAGAACCAACCACCACTATGCAGACAGGCATTATCGCAAGTCTCACGGACAAGGGTTTCGGATTCATTAAGATCGAAGGCGTGGAGAAGGATCTCTTCTTCCACTCAAACGAGCTTAATGGAGTTTCATTCGACTCACTTCGTGAAGGCGACAAGATGCAGTTCGAGGTCAGTGACAGCCCAAAAGGCCAGAACGCCACGAACGTATCTAAAGTCTAAGGATTACAGGAGCGCCTCTGGCGCTCCTGCCTTTTAGGGGAACCCATACCACTATGAAAAGCTTCGATTTTGATAGACAGCGCAGCGAGCAAAAACTCTCGCTTGCAGAATTTCTCGCCAACTACAATGACGGGCTTCCTTCGCAATTCCCTTCGGCCTCTGCCGCCCTTTTGAAAACTTTTAGCGAGACGCACCCCGAACTATTTAAAACGGGCGTCACCTGGTCGCTCGATCAGCACCGCAAGCGTGTGATGGATTGGCTCCCCGTGTATCTGCGCAGTCATCCGGTAGCGGAGTAGCTTTCGTACGTAACGAGCATCCTTCATACTAAGGGTATGAATCTCGACCTCTCGTTGTTCACCATTCTGCATAGCCTCGCAGGCAAGACTGCCGCAGGCGACGCGATCATTACTTTTTTTGCTACCTATCTACCCTTCCTGATGGTGGGGTATTTTATTTGGTACGTACTGCAAAATCGTACGTCGACACGCTGGAGCAAACTCGTCTTACTTCTTTCGGCTGGATTTGCCACACTCCTCTCGCGCGGCATTCTCACAAACGTCATTCGCGACCTCGTGCCGCGCGATCGCCCCTTTCTCGCTCTCGACGTGCCCTCCATATTCATAATCAACGAGCCATCGTTCCCCTCCGGCCATGCCGCATTCTTCTTTGCGTTCTCCGCAATCGTGTTTGCGTACAATAAACGCCTCGGCATTATATTTTTTGTACTCTCGACGCTTGTGTGTGTCGCCCGCGTAATCGCGGGCGTGCATTACCCTTCTGACATTCTGATTGGCGCACTGGTCGGTGTCGTCTCTGGCTACCTCACTCATCGATTTCTTACCCCGCTTCTGGCCCGCCGTCCGGTTGAAACTGGGCCCTAAACACGGTATTCTGCGGGAGTTCTGCGCGGTTAGCTCAGTTGGTTAGAGCGACCCCTTGACGTGGGGTAGGTCGGGGATTCGAATTCCTCACCGCGCACCGATTTATGGACCGTACGATCATTCTCTACCACGCAAATTGCCCTGATGGTTTTGGGGGCGCATACAGTGCCTGGAAGAAGTTTGGCGACGCCGCGGAGTACCGCGCACTTTCCTATGGCAAACCGGTACCCGATGACCTTGCAGGAGCGAATGTATACTTCGTTGATTTTTGTTACACCAAGGAAGTGATGGATCAGGTGAACGCGGTCGTCGCTTCGCTCACCATTCTCGATCACCATGAAGGCGTCGAGGAAGTCTCGAAGAGTTTCCCGAACCACGTCTATGACGCGAATCGCTCTGGCGCAACGATTGCCTGGGCATACTTTCATCCTGACACCATGGTGCCAACCCTCATGAAAATCGTCGAGGACGATGATTTGTTCCGTTTCAATCTACCCGACACCAAACCAATGCTCGCCTATCTCGGCGTGAATCCTTTCTCGTTTGAATTTTGGGATGAAGTTGCCGCAAAACTTGATGACCCCGCCGCGTCCGAAATACTACTCGAGAAGGCACGCAGCTATCGCGAATATTTCGATCTCCTCATCGCGCAATCGGTTGATCGCGCAAAGCTCGTAAACTTTGAAGGTCACCAAGTATACGTGGGCCAGACGCATCCCATGAAGCCGATGGTCTCCGCGCTCGGTAACGCACTTGCCGCAAAGCAGGGACCGTTTGCGCTCGTACTCAGCATTCGTGAGAACGGCGTCGCCGTATCACTTCGTGGTGACGGTTCTATCGACCTGACGGTCATTGCACAAAAGTATGGTGGCAACGGCCACCCATCTTCGGCCGCATTTTTTGTACCTATCGATGGCGTCTTCCCTTGGACACCCATTCCCCACGATGAAACTCCTCGCGATTGAGACCTCGTGCGACGAAACCGCGATAGCCATTCTGGAGTGCGCCGGGGATGAATCACGCACGACGTTCCGTGTGCTCGGTAACACCCTACTTTCACAAATAGATGTCCATAAGGAATACGGCGGGGTATACCCCATGCTTGCAAAGCGCGAGCATGCGAAGAACCTCACCCCCATACTTTCGTCAGCACTCGAAGAGGCGGAGCTTCTGCATGAATCCACTCAGGAACTCGCACATGATCTGCGTGAGCAACTCGCCACTCTGCTTGAGCGCGAACCGGGCCTCGGAGAATCTCTCCTGACTTTTCTTGAATCGACTGAAACCCCGGACATTGATGCGATCGCCGTAACGCATGGTCCCGGACTCGAGCCTGCGCTCTGGGTGGGTGTGAACTTTGCGAAAGCTCTCGCGATTGCGTGGCAAAAGCCACTCGTGGGTGTGAATCATATGGAGGGTCATATGCTCTCGGCTCTTGCTGCGCCAGCTGAAGACGAAACACTCATAATTGAGAACGTTGAGCTCCCGGTCGTCGGTCTCCTTATCTCCGGCGGTCACACCGAAATAGTTTCCATGAACCCGTGGCGCACCTACCAACTTCAAGGTGCAACGCGCGACGACGCGGTCGGTGAAGCCTTCGACAAGGTCGCGCGCATGCTCGCACTCCCGTACCCTGGTGGTCCTGAAATTTCTAAACTTGCCGAAGCCTCACGCATTACCGCACGCGACCGCCTCATCGAACTCCCCCGCCCGATGATTGGTGACGGCACCTGTGACTTCTCTTTTTCCGGACTTAAAACCTCGGTTATGTACCAGCTCAAAAAATTGCCGGAGCTTTCAGACTCAGACAAAGAAGCAATTGCCGAAGAATTTGAAAACGCTGTTGCTGACGTGCTGTGGTCAAAGACGTCGCGTGCCCTCGAACAAACGAGCGCGAAGACGCTCGTTATCGGGGGTGGTGTCTCTGGCAACGTGCACATACGCCGCGTATTCGAAGAGCGTGTGCAAATCGATCATCCTGAGGTGACGCTCCGCATCCCTCCAAGGGCACTCACCACCGACAACGCCATCATGATAGGTATTGCCGGATACTACCGCGCCAAAGACGCGGCATTTGCCGACCTCGATACTCTTCGTGCTGACGGCAACCTCTCGCTCGCATAAAAAATAACCCACGCATTGCTGCGTGGGTTAAGAAAGAGCTGTTGAAGCCGTCTAAGCCGGCGGAAGCACGCAAACGATGAGCGTACCTTCCGGATAGTGTCTCACTTCCTTTGCCGAAAAGGCTTCTAGAACCGGGAGACCGATACCTCGCATGAGCGCGATGAATTCGTTCCCATAGGGAATCAAGATCACCTCACTTTCGAGGAAATCCTCTTCCTCAAGCACGCGTCCGATGATCTCGGTCACATGGATGAGAAACGTGCTTCTGCGGTCGATCGGCAGCCAACGTACGAAGCGCGAGCTTATGGCCCGTTTCGAAAGTTCATCCACCGAGACACGGATCGAGTTCGGGACGGAATCCGGCCGCCCAGATTCAGCGAGAATGCATCGCCGAAACGAGGGCGTCGTGAGCACTTTACCGCGCCGCTCCCAGTCATTGATGCGATCAGAGGGACGATAGGTCCCCTCAAACGGTTCGATCGTTATCGGATTTCTCCGAACGAAGATTTTGGAGCCACCCGTCTCCTGTTCGTCCTGCGTATGGGTGCGCGTCATACCACTTCTTCCTTCACTACACGGCACTATTGCCAATTGATAGTCTGTATATATTGTATCATATTTGCTAACTAAATCAAGTGCCCCGAACCCGGGAAAAACCAGTGTTTTCCTGATATAGTCGATACATTATGGACGAAAAGTTCCTGAAGCCGTACGAGCCTACGACTACCGAAAAGCGCATCTATGAAGCGTGGGAGCATAGCGGCTACTTCAATCCTGACAATCTCCCTTCTGAGCTTCTGTCCCAAACTGAGGGAAAGCCCTACACCATCGTGATGCCGCCCCCAAACGCAAACGGTGACCTGCACGCGGGCCACGCACTCTTTGTGGCGCTCCAAGACATCTATACCCGCATGAAGCGCATGCAGGGCTACCGCGCGCTCTGGATTCCGGGCGCCGACCATGCAGGATTTGAAACGCAGGTGGTGTATGAGAAGAAACTCGAGAAAGAGGGTCGCTCGCGCTTCTCGATGGACCCGAAGGAACTCTACGCAGAAATTCTTGCGTTCACGCTTTCAAACAAAGCGACTATGGAAAACCAGGTGCGTGCGCTCGGCGCATCCTGCGACTGGTCACGCGAGAAGTTCACCCTTGATCCTGAAATCGTGACGAAGGTGCAGAAGACTTTTGTGAAAATGTTTGAGGACGGACTCGTGTACCGTGGTGCGCGCACGGTGAATTGGTGCCCCAAACATCAGACCTCGCTTTCTGATATTGAAACTGACTCGGTCGAAGAAAACACACCGTTCTATACCTTTAAGTATGGACCCTTTGATATTGGTACGGTGCGTCCTGAAACCAAGTTTGGCGACAAGTACGTGGTAATGCATCCGGATGATGCACGTTATGCCGACTACAAGCACGGACAGACGCTCGACCTGGAATGGATCAATGGTCCCATCACCGCGACGGTGATCAAAGACAACGCAATCGACATGGAATTCGGTACGGGCGTAATGACCATTACCCCCTGGCACTCTCAAGTCGACTTCGAAATCGCGAAGCGCCACGGACTCGACATGGAGCAGATCATCGACTGGCGCGGCAAGCTCCTGCCTATCGCCGGAGAATTTGAGGGCATGAAGATTACGGAAGCGCGCGAAAAGATTGTAGAGAAACTGAAAGAGAAAGGTCTTCTCGTATCCGTTGATGACAAATACTCGAACGTCGTGAAGAAGTGCTACAAGTGCAGCACGATGATCGAGCCGCAGGTCAAAGACCAGTGGTTTGTAAAAATGGAACCGCTCGCAAACCTCGCGGTGACCGCCGTAAACAAGGGTGATGTGAAGTTTGTCCCTGAACACGAGGAAAAGATTTTCCGTCACTGGATGGAAAACACGGTTGACTGGAACATCAGCCGCCAGATCATCTGGGGTATTCCTATCCCTGCGTGGTTCAAGGACGGCGAGTCGGTGGCATCACTCGAAAGCCCCGGCGAGGGATGGGTGCAGGACCCGGACACCTTTGATACCTGGTTTTCTTCAGGACAGTGGCCACTTCTGACGACCGGATACCCGGACGAGCCCGGTAGCGAGACCTACTACCCCACCGCGCTCATGGAGACCGGCCGCGACATTATCTTCTTCTGGGTCGCGCGCATGATCATCTTTGGTCTCTACCTGACCGACCAGGTACCGTTCCCTACGGTGTACCTGCACGGCCTCGTGAACGACGCCAACGGCAAGAAGATGAGCAAGTCGAAAGGAAACGTGATCAACCCGCTTACCCTCACCGAGAAGTATGGAAGCGATGCGCTCCGTATGGCGCTCGTGGTTGGCAACACACCGGGCACCGACCTTGCGCTACGCGAGGACAAGGTAAATGGCTACAAACGATTTGCAAACAAACTTTGGAATATCGCGCGCTTCATCCTCGAAAACACCGAAGGCACCGACATTGATGCACCCGTAACTGATGAGGACGCAAAGCTTCGTGCAGATCTACAGGCACTTGCCGCAGAAATTACGGTCGATCTTGATGCGTATCGGGTCTACATGGCATCAGAGAAGCTGTATCATTACGTATGGCATGAACTTGCTGACGTGATACTCGAAAGTTCAAAGCCACTGCTTGCAGGTGAGGACGCGCTCGCCAAGCGCTCGCGTCAGGCGACACTCGTGTACCTGCTCGAAAACGTACTCATTCTGCTTCATCCGTTCATGCCGTTTGTTACCGAAGAAATCTGGCAGAGCCTCCCGGAGAAGCGCACCGATTTCCTCATGATTGCCCCGTGGCCAACCCTACCTAATGCCCAACGTTGATATAGTCATATACGCATTTGTCGGCGGTATTCTGCCTGCCTTGGTGTGGCTGCATTTTCTTTTGAAGGAGGACGAACGGTGTCCTGAGCCGCGCACGCTCGTGATTCTCGCCATGATTGCAGGCATGCTCGCCGTGCCTTTTGTACTCCCGCTTGAGCATCTCGCAAAGGCGTATCTACCCTCGCTCCACACCCTCATGCCGCTCATGGATCGCTTCTCTCTTGATGGCACGATCGAGCTCCCTGTCATAATTGCCTGGGCGGCCATTGAAGAAATCGCAAAGTACGGACTCGCCGCGATCATCATCCTCTGGCGCCGCCAGGTAGACGAACCAATCGACCTCATCGTGTATATGATCTGTGTCGCGCTTGGATTCTCGGCACTGGAGAATGCACTCTTTTTGGTCGCTCCTCTCACGAACGGCGGCATAGCAGGAAGTCTGCTTGCAAACGATTTACGCTTTATCGGTGCGACCCTTCTGCATGTCATCACGTCGGCCACCGTCGGATTTTCGCTCGCACTCGCCTTTCGTAAGCCAATTCTCGTACGCATATTCGCGGTAAACGTAGGACTTGTCCTTGCGATCGCATTGCATGCGATTT
>CAYIKA010000020.1:5417-7818 GCA_964363905.1 uncultured Candidatus Saccharibacteria bacterium | reverse complement strand
CTGCTGGCTACTTCGGCCCAATCACCCGCGCTAAGGTAAATGCTTCGGCAGGAACCGGCACTGGTACTGGCACCGGAACTGGTACTTCGACCGGCGGACTTTCCGGCGGCGAGGCAGACCTCCGCAGCTTCGACCTCGTATCAGGTGACGACCTCATGGAGGGCGACTCTGGTACTGAGATCGCAATTGCGAAGTTCGATGTTAAGGGCGGCGATGCACGCGTACAGCGCGTCACTGTCGATCTTCAGGCAACGAACTCTGGTCTTAGCCAGAAGCCTTGGGATTACATCGACACCCTTTCTGTCTACAACGGCAGCAAGAAGGTTGGCGACGTAGATGCAGGCTCGAAGTCTGATTGGGACAAGGAGAACGACGATACAGATCACTCTGGCTCAGTCGACTTCTACACCATCGACATTCCTGTTGACACCATCCTTAAGGAAGGTGACAAGGCAGAGCTTTCGATCCGCGCAGACGCTCAGAGCTCGATTGACGACACCGACCAGGCCCAGACCTTCAAGGTCCAGGTTCCTACGGACGGTATCCGCGCAGTCGATGCTAAGGGCATTCAGCAGTACGTAGGCGACGGTTCTGAGATCACTCTCGGATTCGACGCTGCAGAGAGCGGTGACCTCACCGTCAAGAAGTCTTCGGACACTCCTGACGCTGGCGTTATCGTTGCTGACTCAAACGCAACTTCAGATGAGTTCGATGTTCTCAAGTTCGAGATCAAGAACAGTGACTCTGCTGACGCAACGCTCAACAGCGTGACCGTCTCAGTCGCAACCTCATCTGCTGTTGGTAGCGCAGCTGCAAACATCACCGACATCATCCGCAAGGCAACCCTTACGGTTGACGGTGAGGACTTCACTGGTGACATCAATGCCAACAACACGATTGACTTCGATGACCTCGACGTAAATCTTGCTGGCGATGACACCACTGACTTCAACCTCGCAATTACGCTCTTCAGCCAGACTGGCAACTACGGATCTTCGGGCGAGGCGCTTACCTTCACGGTAACGTCTGGCAACGTTGATGCAGAAGGCGCTGACACTGGCGACGTATCGGATGTATCTGGTACGGCAACTGGCGAGCAGCAGTCGATCTCGATAGATGCAGGCATCAACGTTTCAGGTAACACTGACAACGCGGTCCTCACCTACAACAGCAACGACACCTCGAAGAGCTACGGTACCTTCACGCTCAAGTTTGACGTGACGGCCGATGGTGACGATGTGTACATTCCAAAGTCGGTCGCTACGACCTCCGGCTCGACAACGTACGCAGGTGTTGTGGTCACCCCTGACCTCAACAGCACGTTCACTGGTACCTCGACGGTCTCCCTCAGCACCTCAGCAGACTCGCAGAACTCTATCTTCTACGTAGTCCATGACGGTGACACTGAGACCTTCACGGTCACTCTCACCCTCGATCCAAACGCGACTGGTACGTTCGCTGCAGGTCTTGACTACATCAAGTTCAAGACGACTTCAGTAGACGCATCTAGCCTCCAGACGCTCCAGGTTGATCAGACCAAGAACGAGTTCAACACCGACGCTCTCTCGATCCAGAACTAACCACGGTTAGTGACGGACCCCGAGTAGGAGTCTAAGCAAAACCCCCGCGGTACGCCGCGGGGGTTTTGCTATATATGGGGAGTGATGTTGATAAGGCCCCCTCATCTTCAAAAGGCGAGTATGCTTATAGATATTAGAACTGTTCCCGTAATTCTTACTCATGACTAACGTATCCCGTTCCATCGCCTGGACCCTATCTTTGGCGCTCCTTGCGATAGCATCAATTGCTCCGCTTATCACCCGTGCTGACACGCCGCCGACGCTCACCGCTAACCAAACGGTAGCGAACGTTTCTGAAGTTAAGGCGCAGCGTATCATTAACGTCGCAACTGTTCCGGTCACGACCAACACCTTCACGATTGGTACTTGTGCAGTTACCTTCGCGACTACCACCGCTGGCTCGCCAGCTCAGGATCTGAACTGTAATGGTGGAGCGACAATCACGACAGCAACTACAACTGGTGACGTACCAAAAACAGCAGCACAAATAGCAACAAGTATTTCTCAGCTTACGAACGCCACCTCCAGTACACACGGCGCACTCACGGTAGCAATGGGTACCACCACCACCACCGTGAGCTTTACTACTACCGGCACCGAAGCAAGCGCGACCCCTGTCACATTCACCGATGGAACATCAGGAAAGCTTGTCTCGGTAGGAAGCACGAGTGGTGTGGTCGCGGTTGCTCAGCAGGTTACCTTCACCCCAGCTGACGTCCGTCGTGCGGATTACACCGTTACGCTTAACGGAACAGCGCACACATACTCGATGCCAATCGCTGCGGAGAAGACTGTGAAAACAGTCGTAGAAGCACTCAGTA
>CAYIKA010000020.1:0-5407 GCA_964363905.1 uncultured Candidatus Saccharibacteria bacterium | reverse complement strand
AGTAGCGCACTCAGCGGGAATGGCGTAGCCACCTGTACTGAAGATGATTCAGTACTTACCTGTGTCGCGGCTACAGCCGGTACTTCATTTACCTACAGCACCACCGTCCTCGACCTCGGTCAGAGTAGCGGTGGTGGAGGCGGAGGTAGTTCGCATCGTAGTGGAAGCGGCACGGTTACAACCACCACAACCACGACGGGAACTGACCTCGCAAGCCAAATTGAAGTCTTGAAGGCAAAGCTTGCAGCGCTCATGGCGCAGGTGCAGGGCACGGGTGCAGTTGTTGCCGCATCTGCTAACGCCATCTTCAATCGTGACATTACTGTCGGTGCAACGGGTGACGACGTGAAGTCGCTCCAGGTGTACCTCAATGGTCACGGTCACATGGTTGCTTCAATGGGTGCAGGTGCTCCTGGAAGCGAAACCATGACCTTTGGCGGTGCTACAAAGGCGGCACTCATGAAGTTCCAGACCTCAGTTGGTATTACGCCAGCTACTGGATACTTCGGTCCAAAGACGCGCGCATATATTGCAGCGCATCCTTAATTGAAGTCAGAGTAAGAAGCAAAAGCCGCTCCATTGGGGCGGTTTTTGTATGCTGCGTGCTAAGCTTTTCCTGATGAGGTCCGCAGCAACACAGAAAAAGCTTTTTATCGTTGCGGTACTAGTTCTGATTGTGAGCGGAAGTGGTTTCCTGATACTTCCATACGTGATTGCGCCCACAGTAGAGCTTTCGAAAGGCGACACCGTGAGTGTGTGGAGTTGGGCGGGAGCCTATAAGGATGGTGGCGCACGCGAAAAAGAAACCAACGACCAAATAGCGCTCCTCAAGGAGAAGCTAGGTACCGAAAACTATCCAAAGTACGAAACATTGGTAGGTATAGCGGGACAGTATGAACTTCTGGGCGATGGACGCAGTGCCTATAGCTACTTCAAACAGGCGATAGATCTGGACCCTACGAAAAGTCTTGCATACTTCAACCTTGCGCATTTGTTTGAACAATTGGGAGCTCTAAACTCCGCACGGGATATGTACATCAAAGCAGTTGAAATCGAGCCCGGTAACACCGCATACGCGCAGGCGAGAGCGGTCTTTATGAAAGAGCGATTCCCGAATCAGCCCTAACCACTACCTATGGGATACTTCGTCCATTTCCTTAAATTTGTCTCCGGATTTGCGCTCATACTCGCGGTGGCGCTTTTGGTGATGCGTCTTGTCGCCTAGGCGCTTTGAGGGTATAGTGCGCGAGTACGGACCGAAGACAACCAGCAGCCCTTTGGGGCAGAAGACTGGTCGAGGGACGAAACGGGGCACACACTAAGTGTGTTTCCGGGTCGACTGTCTCCTCGCAATGGTCCCATTAGGGACCATTGCCCGTTTCGTACGAACAACCAACTATGGCAATTACCAAAGCAAAGAAAGTAGAAATCACTGACAAGATAGCGGACGCGCTGAAAGATGCGGCCTCAGTCGTGTTCGTGCACTTCAAGGGAATTTCAGTTGCTGACACCGCAGCTATGCGCCGTTCGCTCCGCGAACAGGGCATTGGCTACTACGTCGCAAAGAAGACCTTGTTAAAGCGCGCACTCGCTGACCGTGGCTTCACTGGTACCCTTCCGGAACTTCCGGGAGAGATCGCTATCGCATGGACTGCGGGCGACGCCACGCTTCCTGCACGTGAGATCTACGAACAGGGCAAGAAGCACAAAGATGCGCTTGTGATCATGGGTGGTGTATGGGAGGGAGCATTTGCTGATAAGGCCGCAATGACCGCTATCGCAACGATTCCACCGCTTCCAGTACTCCGTGGCATGTTCGTGAACGTAATCAACTCGCCGATCCAGGGCTTCGTTATTGCTCTTAATCAAATCCGCGAGAAGAAGACTGCATAAATTAGCTACCTAAATTCATTACTATGGCAGAAGAAGAAGTAAAGCAGGAAGAGGCGGTAGTCGAAGAGACTCCAGCCGCTGCGCCAGCTCCCGAGGAGAAGGCACCTGAGGCAGAGGTAGAAGTACCTGCTGCATTCAAGTCGATCGTTGAGTCGATCGAGAAGATGACCGTTCTTGAGCTTTCTGAGCTCGTGAAGGTCTTCGAGAAGAAGTTCGGTGTGTCAGCTGCAGCTGTTGCTGTTGCTGGTCCCGCAGCCGGTGGTGCTGCAGGCGATGAGGGCAAGTCTACCGTGACCGTTGAGCTCGCTGATGCGGGTGCAAACAAGATCCAGGTGATCAAGGTCGTGAAGGAAGTCCTCGGCCTCGGCCTCAAGGAGGCTAAGGACCTTGTAGACGGTGCTCCTTCAGTAATCAAGGAGAACATCAGCAAGGAAGACGGCGAAGACCTCAAGAAGAAGATTGAGGAGGCCGGTGGAAAGGTTGCTTTCAAATAAAGCCCTTTCTCGCAAACACCTCGCTCCAGAGGAAAGGAAAATACCCGCTTTGGCGGGTATTTTCCTTATTATTTTGCGTATTGCACCACATTTCTCCGTGAATATACGAGGGGTTGCGGGGTAGGGTAGGGGGTAGGTAGAATGCACTGACTTCATGGAACCTCTTGCTCGTCTATTCGGAAATCCTGCCCGCCTTAAACTTTTGCGACTCTTTCTCTTTAATGATGATACGGCGTTTACGACGACCGAAGCAGCATTTCGAAGCAAGACGGCTAAGGCAGCGGCGCGCAAAGAGATCACACTTCTCCTGCAGACCGGTGTGGTGCGCAAAAAGACCGGCAAAACAGTGTGCATCATCGCCAATAAGCGCTTTACCCACTACGACTCCTTAAAAACGTTCCTGCGCGATTCTACCGACATAAGCGACGCAGATATGACTGCGGTGCTTAAGCGTGCGGGTGCGCTCCGTCTCGTCATGTTGTCTGGCCTCTTTACGGGCGCTATTGAATCCAAGGTTGATCTCATGATAGTGGGTGACCGCCTCGACGATAAGAAGCTCGGGAACGCCGTGCACGCACTTGAAGCAGAGCTGGGGAGGGAACTACGCTATGCGTCATTTTCTACCGAGGAGTTTAAATACCGTCGCGGAGTCTATGACCGCCTACTGCGTGATGTGTTCGATTACCCGAACCGCATGGTGCTTGATCGTCTGGGCATTACTCCCGCGAGCTAAGGAGAGGAAAGGGGCCTATCCACATGCCTTCATTTCGGAAGGGGCCTGGTTGCTACACTTATGGGTAGGCCTGGCTTAGGGGACATCCCTCGGTCGCCATTAATCGGATAAACCAGAGAAGCTACACATACTATGTTCCTCACTACGTGGGCGGATGTACTCGCAGCATCGTTCCAGAACTTGTTCTACGGACTTGTTGCATTCATTCCGCAGTTATTGGTTGCAGTCATCATCTTCATCATTGGTTGGCTCGTCGGTGCAGGCATCGGCCGTCTCGTCGCGCAGGTGATCAACTCACTTCGCGTTGATCAGGCCCTCCGCGCTGCAGGCGTTGAGCGTGTGCTCGATCGTGCAGGGTTCGGCCTCAATTCAGGCGCCTTCGTTGGCGTACTGGTGAAGTGGTTCTTCATCATCGTCTTCCTGGTCGCCGCCCTCGATGTGCTTCAGCTCACTGAGGTTACGATCTTCCTCCGTGGTGTAGTCCTCGGCTACATCCCTCAGGTTATCGTTGCGGTTCTTATCCTTCTCGGCGCAGCCGTTATCGCAGAAGCGATACAGCGCGTCGTCTCGGGTGCAGCCCGTGCAGCAAACCTCCACGCTGCGAATCTGCTCGGTGCAGTAGCACGTTGGGCAATCTGGATCTTCGCGATCCTTGCTGCTCTCGATCGCCTCGGCGTTTCGCCGCTTATCCAGACCCTCTTCACGGGTGTGGTGGTAGCACTCTCGCTTGCGTTTGGTCTTGCGTTTGGCCTTGGTGGCCAGGCGGCAGCGGCCAAGTACATCGAGCGTCTTCGCGAGGAGATAAAGTAGTTCCGCTTCCAGTAGAGCTAAGCCAAAAGGCCCCTACTAAGGGGCCTTTTGCGCTACCCAGCTCCCTGATTCTTAATGTTTCCAACAGGTATAAAAAAGTTATACTTTGGTTATGAAATTGAAATCGATAGATCTAACCAAGATTCTTAAGGAACAACATGAGAATAAATGGGTGGCTCTCTCAAGAGACTATACAAAGGTTATGGGAGTAAACTCTAAACTCAAAGATCTTAAAGAAAAGATAGGAGATGAGGATGTCGTGTATATGAAAGTTCCATCGTCTGACCGAATCTACGCCTACTAAGACAAGGGCAATGGACTGGAAAGAATATCCTTATATTGGGCACCTCAGTAATCAGCTCTCTGGTCTTTCTTACATGCCTCTTGTTGAACTTGAACTCCACGGTTTGACAGGCACCCATCGAGCTTCTGCACTCATAGATTCTGGGTCGGAAGCTAGCATGATGGATATGGAAATAGCAGAGGCACTCGGCATAAAAATTCCTGAGCATCTTCCGATTACTGTATCTGGTGTCAGTGGTTCTAAACGGGGTTTTAGTAGTCCTGTAAGTTTTAAAGTAGAAGGCTTCGATGATGTCTTTACATTTACCGTCATATTTGTGAGTGAACCGAGTTTCGATATTGTGCTAGGTCAGCAAGATTTCTTCAGGAACTTTGATATCGAGTTTCTTAGAAATGAGGGTATTTTCCGCCTGAAACGATCAGTCTAGCCCCGAAAGGCCTCCTTATCTGGCTACCCCAAAAGCCAGTGTTTGACAGGAAAAAAGGGGCCGCGTATACTCGCAATACGTGTTGAAGACCAAGAAATTACTAACCAAACGGAGCGGATAAATCCTAGCCTTACGGTTAGGCACACCGCCCCGGAAGGGGCCTTTTTATTGCCTGGCAATAAAAAGAAAGTAAAAGTCTTGGACTTGGAATGCGGGGCCTTTGACACACGAATATGCAAAATAGGTAATCACGCCAGGGGGCGTGGTATCGAGCCGATACCATCCCTGGCATGAATTGCACAATCACACAAAATCGTTAGAAGTGGTGTTCAGGTTTCCGCACAGGAAACATGAAGGGTGCACGGTGGATGCCTAGGCTTGCGCAAGCGATGAAGGACGCGGTAATCAGCGAAATGCTTCGGGGAGGCGATTAACAGCCATCGATCCGGAGGTGTCCGAATGGGGAAACCCGGCTCTTTTGAGTCATCCTGCTTTTAAGCAGAGAAGCTAACCCAGGGAAGTGAAACATCTCAGTACCTGGAGGAATAGAAAACAATAACGAGTTGCTTTCCGTCTA
Source organism: uncultured Candidatus Saccharibacteria bacterium (assembly GCA_964363905.1). GTDB lineage: Bacteria > Patescibacteriota > Minisyncoccia > Phycocordibacterales > Phycocordibacteraceae > C7867-001. Next base: position 169 of record CAYIKA010000020.1, on the reverse strand, counting down.
TTCGATGCTTCGAGTAGATGGAAAGCAACTCTCGTGATTCCCTGAGTAGCGGCGAGCGAAACGGGAATAGCCCAAACCAATATCTTCGGATATCGGGGTTGTAAGACGAGAGCGCCGTACTTGTACGGCATAAGTTACAAAAGATATCTATAACAGAAGTCGCTGGAAA
>CAYIKA010000019.1:0-8965 GCA_964363905.1 uncultured Candidatus Saccharibacteria bacterium | reverse complement strand
CTTGACAGCAAAAACGGGTTCGTGTATCTTACTCAGGTGCCCGTGAGTTCTTGGCTTCGGCCACGTTCCCGCAGGCACACTGGAAAAACCATCCCTCGGGATGGTTTTTCCATTTTAGAGATTCGCTATACGTGCAAACGAAAGCCCGCCGCATCCATGGATGCGGCGGGTGTTCCCGTTTAGGGGTTGTTGGAATTCAGTTTGGCGGCAAGTGCCTTGCGTCGATCCTGATCCGTTTGACGCACGGATGTCGTCTGGACATCGGGACGATAGCCCGACGACACCGCGGGTCTCGGTTCGGGCGCAACGGCGACAACCCTTCGGTCGCCCAGGCAATGACCAATACTGACGTTCCTACGTTGAGACATTTACGTACTCCTGTACAAGGTCCAGAGGCCACCCTACCACAAAACGAAAAACCGCCCCAGGGGCGGCTTTCGATTACTTCTTTACTTCCTTGTAGACCACACGCGTGCGGAGCGTTGGGTCGTATTTCTTGACCTCGATTTTGCGCTCAACTTTCTTCTTATTCTTACGCGTCCAGTAGGTGTGGTCCGACTTAGTGGAGCGGATTTTTATGAGGCGATCCTGTGACATATGTAGGAGGACTGTACCAGGGAACGTGTTACGAGGCAACTGCCGCCTTGGCGCGCGCTACCCTACGAGCCGTCTTGTGGACCTCGAAGTGCGGTTCGGTGCCCTTCATGACCACATCTACCCGTCCGCCCTCCATAACGCCCTGATCCACCATTAGAGACGCTATAGGCGTCAGAATCTTGTCCTGGATAGCGCGCTTCAAGGGACGAGCACCGTACTGCGGGTTGTAGCCAATATCCGCAAGCCAGGCACGGACCTGAGGCGAGAGCGTGAGCGTGATGCGCTTGCCACCGAGGCGTCCAATAACCTCCTGCACCTGCTTCTCCACAATTTCCATGAGCGATTCCTTGGAGAGGACATCGAAGATGACGATGTCGTCGAGACGGTTCAGGAACTCAGGACGGAAGTGACTCTTGAGCGCTTCCCCAACCTTCTCCTTCACCTGCTGATACTGTGCTGCTTCGCCGGAGCCAGACGACGCGAAACCAATCGAGGCCATGCGATCCATGAGTTCCGCACCGATGTTGGAAGTAAGAACGATGATTGTGTTCTTGAAGTTCACCTTGCGTCCCTTGCCGTCGGTAAGGTGACCGGAATCGAGCACCTGAAGAAGAATATTGAACACTTCAGGATGTGCCTTCTCGATTTCGTCGAACAACACGACCGCGTACGGACGATGACGAATGCGCTCGGTGAGTGAACCTGACTCTTCGTAGCCTACATAGCCCGGAGGTGCTCCGATGAGCTTTGCAACCGAATGCTTTTCCATGAACTCCGACATGTCGACACGCACGAGCGCATCCGCATCATTGAACATAAATTCTGCGAGCTTGCGGGAGAGTTCGGTCTTTCCCACACCGGTTGGTCCCATAAAGAGGAACGAGCCAATAGGACGGTTCGGATCCGAAATACCCACACGTGAGCGCTTCACCGCGTCGGCAATGGCCTTTACGGCCTTATCCTGACCAATGACGGCTCCCTTCAAGGCTTCTTCCATGCGTGCGAGCTTTGCGGCCTCTTCCTCGAGCATCTTTGCGACGGGCACCCCGGTCCAACGCGACACGACGCCGGCGATTTCGTGCTCGGTCACTTCCTCATGGAGAATGCGGCGTGACTTCTGAAGCGTCTTGAGACGCTTCATCTTAGTTTCTAGTTCTTTCTGCAGAGTTGGCACGCGTCCGTAGCGAATTTCTGCCGCAGTACCAAGGTCGGCCATCGCTTCGGCGTTGTCCGCCTGAATGCGCATACTGTCGAGCTCTTCCTTGAGTGCACGAATAGATTGCAGGACTTCCTTCTCATTCCTCCACTTGAGTTCGAGTTCGCCCGTCTTCTCGCGCAGGTCCGCGATTTCTGTATCAATGGCTTTGATACGCTCACGAGTCTCCTTTACGTGCTCGCGTTCCTGGCCGGAAAGCGTTTCGTCGTCCTTCTTGAGTGCTTGGCGTTCAATTTCAAGGCGGCGAATCTTGCGATCGGTCTCTTCCAAAAGCGGCGGTTTGTTTTCGAGCGCAATGCGCAGACCTGAGGCGGCCTCATCAATGAGGTCGATGGCCTTGTCCGGCAGGTAACGATCGGAAATGTAGCGTGAGGACAATTCCACCGCAGACACAATCGCACCGTCGGTGATGCGCACACCATGGAAGAGTTCGTACTTATCGCGCAGACCGCGCAGAATAGCGACCGCGTCCTCAACTGAGGGCTCGTTCACAAACACTGACTGGAAGCGACGCGTAAACGCGGCGTCCTTTTCGATGTGCTGCTGGTATTCCTTAAGCGTTGTCGCGCCGATGACGCGGATTTCGCCACGCGCAAGCGCAGGCTTCAGCATGTTGCCTGCATCAAGCGCACCTTCAGCGCTTCCCGCGCCAATGATGGTGTGGAGTTCGTCGATGAAGAGAATGACTTTGCCGTTTGATTTCTCCACCTCTTTCATGATGGCCTTCATGCGCTCCTCGAATTCACCGCGGTACTTGGTGCCCGCAACCATGAGTCCGAGATCAAGCGAAAGAAGCTCCTTGTCTTTGAGTGATTCTGGTACTTCGCCAGAAGCCAGACGAAGCGCGAGGCCTTCGGCAATAGCAGTCTTACCCACTCCCGCCTCTCCAATCAACACCGGGTTGTTTTTCGTGCGGCGCGAAAGTATCTGAATGACGCGGCTAATTTCGAGATCGCGACCGATGACCGGATCGAGCGCGTTGTCTGCCGCAAGCTTGTTCAAATTGCGTGTGTATTTTGCGAGTGCACGGAAGCGCTTTGGTTCTGCCACCTGTCCATCCTTTGCAGACTTAAGTTCCTTGAGCACGAGAAGCACGGTCTCGGCATCAATACGGAAACGAGAAAGAATGTCTGCGGCCTGACCCGGATGCTCGAGTACTGCCACAAACAAATGCTCGGTACCAATAAACGAATCGTTCATGCGGGCGGCGACTTTGCCCGCCGCTTCAATAGCCTGCGCGAGGTCAGGCGTGAGGTAGAGGTTGTAGGAAGGCGACAGGGTCGATGAGGTCTCGGGCATTTCAAGCGCTTCGAGAAGCGTGTCCGCAAGAAGCATGGTGTCGATGTCCATGCGATCAAGCACGGAGAACACGAGACTTTCCTCCTGGTGCACGAGTGCGGTCAGAAGATGAAGCGGGCTCACGTGATTTTGCCCGCGCTCAATCGCGAGTTCATGCGCTTTCTTTATGGCTTCCTTTGCTTTGGTGGTGAAGTTTTTGAATGGAGGCATATATAAATGGTGACGTTAACGACCTGAAGATATTACGAAGCCGGTGCAGACAGAAGCATGGTGACCGCTTCTGCAGGCACGAACGCTCCAACCCCGTTTGAGATGCCGACAATATTTGCATCGAGATTGAGCAAGCTCGCGCCTGCAGGCACCGTGCCAATGTTTGCGGAAACACTTCCTGCTACTACTTTAGTGACAATGCCGGTTGAAACACTGCCATCACCAAGGAGCGCGAGCACGGTCTGACCTGCCTTTACATTCGCCGAAGAAACGAGTGTGGGTGACGTTGCGGCTGGTAGCGTAGCCGTGTCTGAGAATCCGTAGACCGTGAGTCCGCTTCCAGCCCTTGAGCGCGATGCGGGCGCGCTCGTGCCGTCACTGAAACTGACCACAATTTCAGAAGGAAGTGCGGCGCTCGCAACTACAACTGCGCGCGCCTTCGGCAAGTACGTACCGGTGGCAAGCGCGACCTTGGTGTTCGACGCTTTGAAGACGGTGACGGTGCGGGCGCTTGCGGCAGTAGCGGCGAGCGTGCGGCGCTCCTCGTCGGTCGGCGCGCTTGTCGTCGGCTTTGGGGTGCCGCTCACGATAACGGGCGGCGCCGTGACCGTGTCGACCGTGTGCTCGACGATACGGTTAACCGTCTGAGTGATGGTCGGCGAGGTGTCGTCCAGAAGCGATACGGTAAGCACACCCGTTGCAATCGAGGTGACAAAATTTACTAAAAGCGTGAGGAGGAGGAGTTGAGTTTTGTTGAGGTCTTCTATATTCATAGCGCCAGGGGGTTACTTGTCTATTATATAGTGTTCGCATCAAGGAAACGAACTGCGGATAAGACTGCTTTTGCAAAGCCTTCAAGGTCCTGTGTACGCGTCGTTGGTCCCCATGATACTCGGAGCGTGGACGCCGCGCGCCTCTCGTCTCCGGTAAGCGCGACGACTGCACGCGACCCTTCGCTATCCGTCTCGCACGCACTGCGGGTCGACACCGCGTATCCTGCTTCGTCCAAAAGCGCGACCAAATAATCCGTATCGCGTCCCAGCAGCGAGAGGTTCAAAATGGTTGGTGCGTTCACCTTGCCTTCGTTTACCTCCACGTCCGTAAGTTCGCGGAGCGTTTCAAGCAGCTGCACGCGCATTTGTGTCGCCTGCGCAGTAAACACTTCACGACTACTCACTGCTTCTTCAAGCGCCTCGCAGAACGCCGCGGCAAGTGCCGCACTTTCGGTACCCGGTCGTAGTCCCCGCTCCTGGCCTCCTCCTTCAATGAGTGGCGCGAGCGGTACGCGGTGCGGTGCAATCAGAACCCCAATGCCACGAACACCACCCACCTTCTGCGCATCAAGGGTCACTAAGTCCGCGCCCAGATGCGATACCTCAAATGATTCGGTAAAGGGTGCCTGACTCGCATCTGCATGGAGCGTGATGGTGCCCCCATTCGTTTTTGTGTATTCATCAAGCACGCGACGTACGTCACGCACCTTATAGAGCGCACCAGTCTCACCACAGACCACATCGACTGATACGAGTACGGTTGTAGGGCGCAGTTGGGCTCGCAGATGTGCGAGATCAATCGCACCGTCGGTGAGCAGAAGTTCTTCAACCACCACGCCCGCATTTTGAAGCATTGAAAACGCACCACGGACCGAGGCATGCGCACTCGGCAGAACGAGCGCATGCATATCGCTCGGTGCCGTACCGCGCTCGATGCGGGCCCGTATATGCCCCATGAGCGCGAGTGCATTAGCCTCGGTCGCGCCGCTCGTAAATAAGACCGTTTCAGACTTCACACCCGCCAGGCGCGCAATGCGGGTACGCGCGTCTTCCAGAATGTCCTTGGCCGCCCTTCCTTCCGTGTGTGGCGAGGACGGATTACCGTAGGATGTGAGTGCGCCACTAAAGGCCCGCAGTGCCTGCGAGCTTACCGGTGCGGACGCGGCCCAGTCGAGATAGATACGCTTCATAGAGTTACCCTAGAGCACGCAGGCGGTCAGAGCAACCACAAATAGAGCGTTCATTGTATAAATGCTGTTTTTATGATGTAATCGTCATATCTATGGCGCGTATACCCCGTCCACCGATTGTGGCCGTGATGGGTCACATTGACCACGGCAAATCATCACTTCTGGATTACATCCGGAAGGCTAACGTCACAGCTGGTGAGGCGGGCGGTATTACGCAGCACGTTTCGGCCTATGAAGCTGAGCACGAATACGAGGGAGCGGTGCGTACCCTCACCTTCCTCGACACCCCTGGTCACGAAGCCTTTCGTGCTATTCGTTCGCGCGGCGCAACTACCGCAGACGTCGCTATCCTGGTGGTGGCCGCAGACGAAGGCGTGAAGCCTCAGACCCTCGAAGCCTTTCAGGCAATTACCGAGGCCGGCATTCCCTACGTCGTCGCATTTACCAAGATGGACAAGAACGGTGCGGACATTGAGCGCGTTAAGAACTCGGTGCTTGAACACGGCATTTACCTCGAGGGCGTCGGCGGCTCTGTGCCATTCATTGGCGTGTCTTCGAAGTCCGGCGACGGAGTGCCTGAACTCCTTGACCTCGTACTCCTCACCGCAGACCTTGCGGAACTCACCTATGACCCTGAGCTTCCAGCTACCGGCTTCGTACTTGAGTCGTCACAGGACCCTAAGCAGGGCATCACCGCGACCCTCATCCTTAAGGATGGTTCTCTAAAGATCGGCACCGTGACCGTTGCGGGCTCCGCGCTTGCACCTATTCGCTTTATTGAAAACTTCGCAGGCAAGCGCATTCCTGAGGCGGTCGCCGCGCAGCCCGTGCGCATTTCCGGATGGTCAGCACTTCCTGCTGCAGGTACGCCGTTTGTCATGGCCGTATCAAAGAAGGAGGCTGAGAAGATTGTACTCACTCCTCCTTCGGCCGCAGAGCGCATGCCTGCAGTCGCACCCACCACTGACGGCTCGGTCACTCTTCCGCTAGTAGTGAAAGCCGACGTGACTGGCTCAATTGAGGCAATTAAGCACGAGCTCGCAAAGATCGCGCACGAGCGCGTGAATATTCGCATTGTGTCTGAAGGTGTGGGCACCGTGACCGAGACCGATGTGAAGACCGCCGCCGCAGGCGGCGCGACCATTGTCGCGTTTACCGTCGGTACTGACAGTTCTGCACGTGACATGGCAGACCGCACGGGAGTCAACATTGAAACTTTTTCTATAATCTACGAACTCCACGAGCGTGTGGCCGAACTCGTAAACGCACGTGCACCAAAAGTTAAGTCTGAGGAGCAGCTCGGTGAAGCCAAAGTGCTCAAAGCATTCAACACCGCAGGCAACAAGCAGGTGCTTGGCGCGAAGTGGCTCTCCGGCACACTCACCGTGGGTGACCAAATAAAGATCGATCGTCGCGGACTTCTTATCGGGATGGGTCGCCTTATTAATCTTCAGGTTGCGCGCATCGATGTGAAAGATATTCACGTCGAAGGCGAGTTCGGTCTCCAGATTGAAAGCAAGTACGAGGCAGCAGGCGGCGATACCCTACAAGCATTCCGCATAATCGAAAACTAATATGAGCGCAGAACGAGACGCACGTGCCCTTTCCATCCTGCTTGAAGCAGCAGGTCGCTACATTGCGCGCGAGGCGGGCCGCGACACGCTTATCACTCCTACGCGCGCGAACCTTTCCAAGGATGGAAAGAACGCGACTATTTATGTATCGGTGTTCCCCGAGGGACAGGATGAGCACGCACTCAACTTCCTCATGCGTCACAAGGATTTGTTCCGTAACGAACTTAAGAAGACGACGCGCTTTGCACGCCTTCCCTACATACGTTTTGAAATGGACGCCGGCGAACGCGCACGTCAGCATCTCGACGATATCTCGAAGGATTTATAAGTGAGGCCAGGACGGGAATTGAACCCGTGCATAGCGGTTTTGCAGACCGCCGTGTTACCACTTCACCACCTGGCCGGTGTATATCGAGAGTAGCAGACAGTAGCCTTTTCCTCCATATTCACGACGTGTGCTAAAAATAGAGGACGCCGAGGTGATGGAATGGTAGACAGCGGGGACTTAAAATCCCCTGGCAGCAATGCCGTGTGGGTTCGACTCCCACCCTCGGTACTCGAATACATTGGGACGAACATTGAAACTAAAAGCGGCCGCAGATGCGGCCGCTTTTCCGAGCCTTAGCGCGGAAGCAAGAATACACGTTGGTCGGTCGAACCGTCCGGATTGTGGCGATACGCGCCGACGTTGAAGCCTTCCTGCTGCGCCTTCTCCATGGCGAACAGGAGCCCGAGGCTTTGCCGAAAGAAATCGGCCTTGGTTATGCCTCGTTTCTGACGGGCTTCCTCCATCTGCTCCGAGAGTCTCTCGGAAAGATCGAGAGTAATTTTGACTTTTCCTGCCATATTGAACCTCCACGTTGATCTGCCGAGAGCATAGCATAGGTATGTAGCGAATTCCCTCCCAGAACTTGTATAGTAGGACGATGAGAATTTTGAATGGTCTTCGGTATCTGAAGCAGCGCATGTCGCCGCACCGCCCTTTGGTAGAGGTGGGTATTTCTAAAGCGAATCTTCTGCACAACCTCCACACCTACCAGGCGCGCTACCAGAACGTGCGTATTGCGCCTGTACTCAAAAGCAACGCCTACGGCCACGACCTCGGTCTCGTTGCTCGTGTCCTCGACAAAGAGGACATCGCTTTCCTTATGGTCGACTCCTTGTACGAAGCAAGACGTCTGCGAAGCGCGGGTGTTAAATCGAGGATTGTCGTCATGGGGTATGTGCGTCCCATCGACCCTGAACGAGCGCACCTCGCTGATGTTGATTTCGCCTTCACGGATATCGAGCAGTTGCGTGAGACTGCGCAGCTCCTGACACGCCCCACCCGCTTTCACCTAAAGATCGATACCGGCATGCACCGCCAGGGAATCCTGCCAACAGAAATTCCTGATGCAATTGCAGTTATTAAAACCAATCCAAACATTCGCCTGGTCGGCATCGCCTCGCATCTCGCAGACGCAGACGGCGAGTCGGAAGATTTCTCTGCACACCAGATTGAAACCTGGAACGAAGTGGTTGCTGAAGTGGAGCGATCAATCCCCACGATCGAATACCGTCACCTCGCCGCAACCAAAGGCATCCGTTTCGGAGAAGCCTCACACACGAACGTCGCACGCGTTGGTATTGGCCTCTACGGATTTGATACCTCACCGGACGGACACACTGAAGTGAAGCCAGTACTTGAACTACGTTCCACTATTGCGTCCTTGCGCTCCATTCCTGCCGGCGATCATGTGGGATACAACACGACGTTTACCGCACTTCGCCGCACCATTATCGCGACCGTACCTCTTGGTTATTTCGAGGGTGTAGACCGGCGTCTTTCAAACAAAGGGTGCATGCAAATACATGGAGCGGTCGCCCCCATTGCCGGACGCGTATCCATGAACATAAGCACGCTCGACGTGACCGATGTAACAGATGCCGCGCGAGGCGATACCGTGATTGCGCTTTCCCGCGAACCATCGGCACCGAACAGTATCGCAAACGTAGCCAAAGCCTGCGGCACTATCCCGTATGAGATTTTGGTTCACATTCCCCAGCACCTGCGCCGGGTTGTGGAATAGACTGGCGCGTTCAAAACTTTCCGCTATACTGCCAATT
>CAYIKA010000018.1:0-9513 GCA_964363905.1 uncultured Candidatus Saccharibacteria bacterium | reverse complement strand
CATCCTGCGCAGTGCGAATTGCCGTGAGTGCCTGCGCCATATCGGCACTCGAAAGCGCCTGCAGAAGAGCGAGCACATGCGTCTGCTTAGGAGCGCCGGTAGCAGCCTCCACCTCTTCAAGCGTGAGCTTCTTATCGCCGCCTGACGCGAGCGCTTTCTCTAGAATGGAGAGCGCGTCACGGTACGACCCATCAGCAAGGAGCGCGAGGAGTTCAGCGGCTGCCGGAACAACGGCGAAACCCTCTTTCTTTGCAACCTCCGTAATAAGTTTTGCAAGAATTGCACGCGACGGCTTACGGAATTCAAAAATCTGACAGCGCGACTGTACGGTTTCGGGAACTTTTTCGAGCTCAGTTGTGGCGAGTATGAAAATGGCGTAGGCAGGCGGCTCTTCGAGTGTTTTCAGAAATGCGTTCCAGGCCCCCTTTGAGAGCATATGCGCCTCGTCGAGAATAAATATTTTGTACGGAGACTCAAACGGCAGGGTGTAAATATTTTCTGAGAGCTCGCGGATGTAGTCCACACCGTTATGTGACGCGGCATCTATTTCGTAGAGATCGCGATCCGTAGTTTTCAGCTCTCGCGCAAATATGCGCGCGACGCTTGTTTTGCCGAGTCCACGCGAACCCGCAAAGAGGTATGCATGCCCCACTGCTCCAGAACGTATCTGTTCACCCAAAGCGTCGCGTATTTGATCCTGCCCGACCAAATCCTTAAAGCTCTGGGGTCGGTATTTACGGTAGAGAGACTGATGCGCCATGTTCACCAGAGTATACCGCGACCTAAGAAAACCCCACCAGCCCGGGATGATTGTGTAATTATGCCTGAATAGCAGCCTCAAGCTCGCGCGTGAGCTCGTCATAGTCCGTTGTTTCCATCAGACGCGCACGTAGCTCGGGCGCACCAGGCCATCCCACCACAAACGCCTTGAAATGTTTTTTCAAAATATGAAAATGCTTCGCCGGGGTTAGTTCCCTGAAGTAGCGCGCGAGCTGGAGGAGTGCTTCAAGCTTTTCTTTGGGCGACACATCTTCAACTGCGCGTCCGGTGAATACCCACGGGTTACCGAATATCGCGCGACCGAGCATAATGCCGTCTGCACCCGTCTCAGTCGCCTTCTGGCGCGCGTCATCCAAACTCGTCACGTCCCCGTTACCAAGAATAAGCGTGTTCGGCGATACCTGATCGCGATGCGCCACCGCGCGCGCCATCAGATCCCAGTGTGCTGGCACCTTCGACATTTCTTTACGGGTACGCAGGTGCACGGTAAGCGCCGCAGGGCGTTCTGCAAGAATTGCCGGCAACCATTCATCCACACTCTCGGTGTTGTAGCCGATGCGGGTCTTCACCGACACCGGAAGACCCGACGAGGCTGCGGCTCGGTACACCTCCCGCGCGAGTTCCGGCGTCTTGATCATAGCGGCACCCGCGCCCTGTTTCTCGATCGACTTATCAGGGCAACCCATATTGATGTCGATACCATCAAACCCCAATTCTCGCGCGAGATTGGCCGCGTACCTCATACTCTCGGGGTTCGAGGTAAAGAGTTGCGCCACGATAGGACGCTCTGCACCGGTATAAAGAAGATCGCGCACAAGAGGATTCTCCTCGTCCTTCATTCCTTTGCGCTCCCGCGTGGCATACAGCCCGTCGGCAGACACAAATTCGGTCCAGGTCACGTCTGGCGCACCATAGTCTGCAATAAGCCTGCGGTAGGCAGGGTCGGTTACGTCCGCCATGGGGGCGAGTACGAAAAATGGCTTATTGAGTTTGGTCCAAAACGACTCCATAAATGCACCTTACCGCATGTGCTCCCTGGTATCTACTGACCGGACATTACTGCGCAACTGCAGCTTTACGCTTTATATAAATCTTGTTATCGAACCGCAGGTCAACGTATTCGATCGAGCCGTCATTTATTTTGAGCGACGGGAACGCGGTGCCCGCGAGCATTGCTGCTTGTCCCTCCTTTCCAATCACATAGGTGATGCGTGTGCCGGCCTTGGTGTGCAAATCAATTTCATCTCCACGAAGCGTCACTGAGCGTATGTCGGCGCCTAGCGCGCGCATTCCCTTTACGAATTTAAGTGCGCCTGGAAGTGCTGATGCGTAGGTCACATGCGCGCGCACCGGCGTATCCTCTACTCCCTCCAAGGGACCGTACACCAGAAGTGTGCTATCGGTGGGCACGATCTGCGCCTTCTTTGCGCTAGGTGCTTCACTATCGATCGCTGTGCTCATGGCAGAAAGCGCGACGACGCCACTCCCCAGTCCCTCAGCTTCGGCGAAGATAAGTCCCTCGGCGTCTGCCTGGTAGCAGGTCGCGCCTGCCGTCTCGACTGATTCTCCGCACCACGTAAACGAACTTGCACGCACCACGGTCGAAATGCGGAGCGCGTCGAGTCCGGTCGCTTGTATGGTTACGGCCTGCACGGCAGGATATGCCGCAAGCACATGGGCACGAATGTCGTGCTCCGGTATGAAGAAAATGGAGTTGCGCGGAAGTAGTAGAAATCGTGTACCCACAAGCGCCTCTTTGGCGGCCGCTGCCATACCCTCGGGATCCGGTCCATCTGCCGCAACCGTCTGCACACGAAATGCGGGTTGCCAAAGTGCGCACAGGAGCGCCACCAGCAGGAAGAGCGCAAGACCAAGAATGATGAGGAGGGTGTTCTTTCTTGCTTTTTTTCGGCGTTCCTTAAGAGCACCGGACTTCTCTACCGTACGGGTGCGACGCGGTGCAGCTTTTCGCGTACGTACCGGTGCCGCAACTGGCGCAGGACGCGTAGCAGGTGCACGTCTGACCATTTCCATAGGTCGCGTAGAGCGCGTACGCGTGGGCGTACTCGCTCTCGCAGCGTTAGAAGGCTTACGCGCTACGTCCCAGGATTTCCTTTCCGACATACGGGACTAATGCTTGCGGCACACGTACGGTACCGTCTTCCTGCTGATAATTCTCCACCAGCATGGCGAGAATGCGTGGCATAGCCACTGCGGTGTTGTTCAAAGAATGCGCGAACTGCAACTTCCCTTCGGTATCGCGGTAGCGAAGGTTTAGACGACGCGTCTGGAAATCATGGAAGTAGGACGAGGAATGGGTCTCGCGATACGTGTTCTGCGACGGCATCCACGCTTCAATGTCGTATTTCTTCACCTGTCCGAGTCCCAAGTCGCCTCCCGCATTCACGACCACATGATAGGGGAGCTCAAGCAGCTGGAGGAATTCTTCCGAGTTTCGCGTGAGTTCCTCATGCAACTCGACTGACGTCGTGTGCGATGCCTCAGCAAGCACGACCTGCTCCCACTTGAAAAATTCGTGCACACGAATGAGACCCTTTGTGTCTTTGCTGTAGCTTCCCGCCTCGCGCCTGAAGCACGGTGAGTAGGAAAGAAATTTCTTTGGCAGATCCGAAAGCTCGAGCGTCTCGTCCATGTAGTAGCCCATGGTGGCGACTTCACCGGTGCCTGCGAGGTACTCGCCGTCCTGCGTCTTATAGAGGTCTTCTTCAGATTGCGGCAGGTAGCCGGTACCGAGGAAGGGTTCGCGGCGCACCATAGAAGGTACGATCATCGGCTCGAATCCCTTTCCCATAAAGTGCTTAAGTGCGAAATTTGAAATTGCCTGCGCAAGTAACACGCCGTCACCCTTCAAGAAGTACCCACGGAAGCCCGCAACCTTTGCGCCACGTTCGAAGTCGACCATACCAAGCTTCGTCATGAGTTCGACGTGATCTTTGGGAGTAAACGTAAATGTCGGTTTCTCGCCCCACGTGCGCACTTCCTGATTGTCTGCATCGCTCGCACCTTCGGGCACCGACATGTCGGGAATATTAGGGACCGAGAGCATGAGCTTCTGCCACTCCTCCATTGCAGTTTTGTACTTCTCTTCAATTTCTCCCATGCCTGCCTTCAGGTGACGCATGGACTCGAGCAGCTTCTCTTTTTCTTCCCCCTGCACGCGGGTGATGGTCGTACTGGCGCGATTTTGCTCGGCACGTTTGGAATCCAAGTCCTGACGAAGCGTCTTGCGCTCGTCATCGAGCACCAGAAGGCGGTCGATGTCTACCTCTATATGCTTCTTGAGCGCGCCTGCCTTAACGAGTTCAGCGTGCTCGCGAATAAAGTGAATATCTAACATATATACTGTGAAGCATAGTATGTCACAGGATTTGCGACAACTTGACCGCGCGGAATATCCGGCAGGCATGCTTGAAATACCGCAACCGCCGAAACAGCTTTGGATACGCGGAACACTTCCTGCACCGGGTACTAAATACCTCACGGTGGTAGGGTCTCGCGCACTCACCCGCTACGGAGGCGATGCCTGCCACGCACTTATCGGAGGCTTGCGCGGTTACCCTGTCGCAATTGTGTCGGGACTTGCGCTTGGTACGGACGCCGGGGCGCACCGAGCCGCCCTTGCTGCAGGACTACCTGTCGTCGCGTTCCCTGGTTCAGGTATCTCAGACACCGCGATCGCACCGAAGACTAACCTCGGTCTTGCCCGTGACATTTTGAAAGCCGGCGGTGCGCTTATGTCTGAATACGGCGCAGATGGCGAAGCTGCGACGTGGACCTTTCCGCAGCGTAATCGACTCATGGTCGCTATTGCAGACGCGGTTCTCATGATTGAGGCAGGAGAAAAGTCAGGCACGCTTATTACTGCCAGACTGTCGGGTGAATACAACAAAGAACTCTTGTGCATACCGCATCGCATTGGGGACGCTAATGGCTATGGCTCGCAGGTATTCTTGCGACTTGGCGCGACCATGGTTACGGAGTCCGCACATATTCTCGAAGCTCTCGGCATTCCACTCAAAACTTCCGAGGAGCGCCGCGACAGCTACCAGCTCGAGGGCGCCGAGAAAATACTCTACGACTTACTCGCAACACCCACGCCGCGCGATGCACTCATCCGTCAGTCAGCGCTTTCTTCTGGCGAAGCGCTTACCGCCCTTGTAACGCTTGAACTCAAGGGTCTTGCGAAAGAAGAGTACGGTGCGTGGCGCCGCGTTTGATCCATCGCTTCGGGTGTATGCTTTACCTAGACGATCATTTCAAAACAAGGAGGGTAAGAAATGGACGGATTTGAAACCATGCCTCGTTTTGAGGTGGGCCAGGAATCCTTTGCACTCGTGACACCTTGCGAGCACAAACACTTCATCACGTGGAGACCCAAGCACTTTTTCATTTTGCAGGGGGCAATCGAAGAGATTATCCCGTGTGTTGGCACCTACCTCTATCAGGTGCGCGATACAAACTTCTCAGCCTTTCCTTCGGATCGCATCTTCACAAACGAAGACATGGCACGCAAATTCATGGCCGATCTTTTCTTTCGTGAAAACGATACGCCTATTGAGACCAGTCGTGTGTCTATGTTTTCAACTGAAGACGAGAAGGCATGGCGAGCAAAAATGTACTCAGAATTTCTCGACGATTCTTCAGTCGTCTACGCAGATCCATAACACGAAACCCGAGGGTAACTCCTCGGGTTTTTGCATAGTAATGCGTTCTTCACGCTTGACCATATATAGGTAAGCGCGGTATGCATACGCTAATGGGAAAAAAGTTACTCATCGTTGAGTCACCCGCAAAGGCCCGCACCATACAGCAGTATCTCGGCAATGAGTACGAGGTGCTTGCCTCAGTAGGCCACGTGCGTGACCTTCCAAAATCAAACAAGGACGCCGTCGATATCGAGGGTGGCTTCGTGCCGCGCTACGTCGTTTCGCCCGGCAAGCGCGAGGTGATCGAGCGCATCCAGAAAGCGGCGGCCAAGGCGAGCGAAATCTATCTTGCAACTGACCCCGACCGCGAGGGTGAGGCCATCTCGTGGCACATAAAGGAGGCTGTTGGACTCAAGAAACCCCACCGTGTGGTATTTCATGAAATCACCAAGGCTGCGGTCGAAGAGGCTCTCAAGCATCCGCGCCTCATTGATGAACATCTGCGCGAAGCGCAGGAAGCACGTCGCGTGCTCGACCGCCTCGTGGGCTACGACCTTTCCGGACTTATCTGGAAGAAGGTGCGTTACGGCCTCTCCGCAGGCCGCGTGCAATCACCAGCACTACGCATCGTGGCTGAGCGCGAACGTGAAATTCAGGCCTTTATACCGGTCACGTACTTCACCCTTGATGCGCTTTTCAAGGCAAAGGGAAGCCAATTCCCCGCTACGTGTGTTGAGGAACCCTCGACCAAGGAAGAAGCCGATCGCATTGTCGCTCTTGGCGAAAAGGCAGCGTGGAAGGTGGCGAGCATCACCGAGCGCGCTGAAGACCGCAATCCACGCCCGCCGTTTACCACCTCGACTCTGCAGCAGGCAGCATCAACGCGTCTCGGGTTCTCGCCGAGCCGCACCATGCGCGCCGCTCAGAAACTCTACGAGGCAGGACACATTACCTACATGCGTACTGACTCGGTACATTTGGCAGACGAGGCAGTGGGCAAGATTGCAGGCGCGGTCGAAAAAGAATTCGGCAAGGACTACGTCGAAGTGCGCACGTATAAGACCAAGTCAAAGAATGCACAAGAGGCGCACGAGGCAGTGCGTCCAACTGACCCTACACGCGAGCGTGCAGGTTCTGTGGGTGATGAGCAGCAGCTCTATGAACTCATTCGCGTGCGCACCCTTTCGTCGCAGATGAAGCCCGCAAAGATGCAGCGCACCGGGGTGAAGGCCGAGTCTGATGCAGATATACCTCTATTTAGCGCAAATGGTTCCCGTGTGCTCTTCCCGGGCTGGCTTGCCTGCGATACCCGCGCGCGCGGCGAAGATGTTGAGCTTCCAAAACTCACAGAGGGCGATGCACTCGACCTTGCGTCTCTCACTTCGACTGAGAAGCAGACGGAGCCGCCTAACCGCTACACGGAGGCCGGACTTATTAAGGAACTTGAGAAGCGTGGTATCGGACGCCCATCGACCTACGCATCGATAATGAAAACGATTGAGGACCGCGGCTATGTCGAAAAGACTGGGCGCACCCTCACACCAACCGCAACCGGCATGGTGGTGTCAGGTTTTCTTGAAGAGCACTTCGCGGACTACATAAGCGACACCTTTACGGCAGACATGGAGGATCAGCTCGATGATATTGCGCGCGGTGAGCGTGGCTACAAGGCAACGCTTTCAGAATTTTATGGACCGTTTGAAAAAGCAGTGCACGCCAAAGATAAGTTGCCGAAGGCAACTTCGCTCGGCGCGGTGCCTGAAGGATTCCCCTGTCCTATTTGTGGCAGTCCTATGGAATTCAAGCTCGGTCGCGGCGGCATTTTCATGAGCTGTACGCGCTACCCTGACTGCGAAGGCGCGCGCCAGGAAGACGGCACAGTCGTCGAAGAGGATAAGCCAATTGGTATTCACCCAGATACCGGTCGTCCTATTTTCATGCGCACCGGACGATTCGGTCCCTATGTCGAAATGCCGCTCGAAGACGAACCAGCAGAAGAAGCAGCTCCAGAGGAAGAGAAGAAGGCTCCTGCCAAGAAAGCAACGAAGAAAAAGGCCACTAAGCGTGCCGCAAAGAAGCCGAAGAAAAAGAAGATCAACGCACGTCGCGCATCTATTCCGGCAGGCACCGACCTAAGCACAGTCACGCTCGCCGACGCGGTCAAATATCTCTCGCTTCCGCGTGAGCTTGGCATTCATCCAGACACAAACGAGCCGGTGCTTGCTAACACTGGACGCTTTGGTCCGTACATCGCGCACAATGGCGAGTTCCGTTCACTGAAGGGTGCTGACGACCCGTACACCGTTTCATTCGAGCGCGCACTCGCACTCCTGGCTATCCCAAAGCAGCCACCGAAGGGCGTGACCATCATCAAAGATATCGGTAAGCATCCGAAGTCAGGCAAAATGCTCACCCTCTACAAATCAAAGCAGGGACTGTTTCTTAAGAAGGGACTCCGCCGCATCTACCTGCCCGAGAACCAGGACCCGGATGCGCTCACCCCGGAAGAAGCTGCAACCTACTTAGTATAAAAAGAACCCGCAGCATTTAGCTGCGGGTTCTTGTTTACCGATTTCGAAAGTTGTCTGGTGGCCTACGCCGCACATGACTCATCAGAAACCGGCTGAAGATTGCCGTCGTCTTGATCCCCTTCCACTTCATCGCAGAAGAGTTTGTTACCCTTGCTGTCGACTCGATCATGAAGCACGCGGTTATTACCGCAGACTCCACAAAATGGAATGTCTTTAATGTACAAAGAACTCTCTCCTTTTATTTCACTGCACGCTTCACACACACTACAACCACCGTCACGACGTTTTGGTTACCAATTTGTCGAGAAGGGATTCGAACAGTATGCTAATACCTATGACGACGGTCAAGGAAATTCTTACACAGATGACCTCGCCGACCC
Organism: uncultured Candidatus Saccharibacteria bacterium; assembly: GCA_964363905.1. Taxonomy (GTDB): domain Bacteria; phylum Patescibacteriota; class Minisyncoccia; order Phycocordibacterales; family Phycocordibacteraceae; genus C7867-001. The sequence continues at coordinate 1,155 of CAYIKA010000018.1, read as the reverse complement.
CTGAGGATGAGGCTTTAATTCAGAAAGCCTACGATTTTGGGAAGAAAGCTCATGAGGGCCACACCCGCTACTCGGGCGAGCCCTATTTCATACACCCGTCTGCAGTCGCGCATCACCTTGCGCGGCTCGGCATGGACGCCGAAACCATTTCAGCGGCGCTTCTCCATGACGCTATAGAGGACGCAAAAGCCACTCCGGAGGAGGTCGAAAAGGAATTCGGCAAGGAAGTCCTGTTCCTGGTCGAGGGCGTGACCAAGCTCGGTAAGCACAAGTACCAGGGCGGTGAGCGCCACGCCGAGTCGCTTCGTCGCCTTCTCGTCGCGACCTCTGCTGATGTACGCGTACTCATCATCAAACTCGCCGACCGCTACCACAACATGGAGACGATTGAGCACGTGCCGGAACATAAGCGCAGACGTATTGCGGTCGAGACGCTTGAAATCTACGCGCCTATCGCCGACCGTCTTGGTATGGGATCTGTCAAAAGCGCGCTCGAAGACCTGGCGTTTCCGGTGGTCGATGGCGACGCCTATCAACATGCCGTTGAAGTACGTAAACTTAAGAGTAAGGAGACCGAAACGGGTCTTGCTCGAGTGCAAAAGGATTTGCAGCACGCACTCGTACGCAAGGGCATGAAAGACTTTACGACCTCCATTCGCATGAAGGGTCTCTGGAGTCTGCATCAGAAATTGAAGCGCAAGGGTGACGACATTACGCGCATCCATGACATTGCAGCGCTTCGTGTGGTCGTACCAACGATCGATGATTGCTACACCGCACTTGGCGTCATACACGCGCAGTGGAAGCCACTTCCGGGCGAGTTTAAGGACTACATCTCATTTCCTAAGCCAAACGGCTATCAGTCGCTCCACACAACCGTTATTACGGCCGAGGCTGGGATTGTGGAGATGCAGGTACGCACCCAAGACATGCATCAGCGCGCACAATTCGGTATCGCGTCGCATATGTCGTACAAGGAACTCGGTAAGACAGCGCCAAAAGCCGCGTTCAAACGACTTTCCTTCCCCTGGGTCCGTGACCTCATTCCTACCCTTCTCAACTTCAAACGCCCGGGAGTGCAGCCGCCCGCAGCTATTCCCAAAAGTGCGGACATTCCGCGCTGGCTCACCGAGCTTGCAGACGCGCACGCGTCAG
>CAYIKA010000017.1:0-10096 GCA_964363905.1 uncultured Candidatus Saccharibacteria bacterium | reverse complement strand
ACCACGTAGTGTGGAGTGAGCTGGAAGCGAAACGGTACGAAGCTCAGGGGTATGCCGTACAGGTTGACGTACCGCCGCACTTGAAAAATCAGGTCTGGGTATTCGAGCCTAAGTCTCGCGCCGAAAAACGGTTGATCGAGCGCGCGAAAATGAGTCCTGAACAAGCATATATGGAAAGTGCGATGGGTATCGCAGAAGAAGTTTCTGCAATGTCCGATGTGGAAATTGCTGCATACATTGAGGAAAACGAATTGACCGACCTCGTGGCACCCGAGCGCATTGAAGCAATTATGGCTCAAGTGTTCGGGGATCCGAAAAAAGCTGCCAAATTTATCCTTGTCTGGGATCGGGACAGAGACAAGAACAAAACTTAGAAGTAGAGTTCGGGGATTAATCACAAAACGGGCCTTCGCAAGAATATGCGAAGGCCCGTATTTTTATATTAATTAGTACTGATATGCAGATTTATATCTATCATTCACATCCCCATCCGTTACCGTCTCGATCCAAATCATAAACATCTGAACCGATTACCTGAACTTTTCCGGTGTAGTACGGACCATTACCTCTACCTCCCGCACAGTCGTAATCACTCGCATCCGGCTTAAGACAGCCTGAATAGTTCGGGTTGCATTTTTCTGCCTTCACCTCAGTTTTCTGTACCGTCGGCTTTGGTTGTTCCTCTACTTTCTTAGTAGCAGCCTTAGTTGTTGTCGTTTCTGGGACATTCTTTACAGGTTCACTTTCTTTAACTTCCGGAGTTGTCGTAGACTCCTGAACTTGAACGGTAACCGGAGCGACTACCGGCGCAGGGGGAATTTCAGACGAGCTCCCCAAGCCATATGAAGCTGCGGACACTACTCCGAGCGTCCCGAGGCCAATAAGTACTTTGGTGACGCTATTCATATTTCAAGCGAGGATTTGGCCATGCCCGCATGGTACACCTTTTGCCCCGTAATCCTATTTGTGTCAAAAAAGCCCTTAGAGGCGGTTTTCTTTACTGACCTTTTCGGCTCTCCAGTTTTCTCCCATCAGACCCTGCAACGAGTTTCCTGGCTACTTTCTGAATCTTAAAATGACGCGTCTCGGACACCATTGAATATTATGATTTCAAGTAGAAAATATTGACAGATAATAAGTTATGTGCTATTTTTATATACAGTTTAGTTAGCACAATTTCACGCTTTTACAGGGAGTCGAATAGTGACCCATCAGCAGATCGACCGCAAGTCCGCCGACATCATGACGGCGCTCAGCACCGCCTCCGTCTTCCAGAAGCAGGGACTCGTCGAAGCACGACCTGCGATCGCCGGCGAAAAGCTCGAGACCAAACTCGCAAGCGGCGCGTCCGAAACGAACAACACTGCGAACGAGGGCGACTGGATCGTCACCAACCCGTCTGGCGAGCAATACATCATCTCCGAGCAGAAGTTCCTGAGCCGCTACGAGCCGACCGACACGGACGGTACCTACAAGGCCAAGGGCTCCTGCCGCGCCATTAAGAACCCGTTCGGCACGCCGATCGAGATCATGGCGAGCTGGGGCGAACCCCAGACTGGCGACGAGAACTGCATGATCGCGGACACCTGCAATGCCGACGGCGACAACATGGGCGGCGAGCCCTACCTGATCGACGGCGCGGCCTTCGCGGAAACCTACCAGTAGGCGACTTACCGCCCATCAAGAGAACCGACCCACCGGGCCAGACTCTTGGTGGGCGGTTTTCTTATGATTCCGTCGTGCGGCTTTTCTTTGTGTGGGCTCTAGCGAAAGATTCCTGTCGCGCCACCCATTTTGAATGCTCTGTTGATACCAGTGACTCAACCCTATCTACAAGAAGTCTCTTGGCCTCCTCATCAGTTGCCCCCTCATATTCACTACTTCTACCAATATATGAATACTTTTCGTGTCTCAATTCCTCGCAAGTGGAGCGATACGTAATCCAGTTGTGGTTCCACTGACAAAGCTGTTGAATTCCCTCAAGTACTAACACGACTGATCCTGCGATAGCAGCAGCCACTGGAAGCCAAGTAGCGGTTAATGGCACTAACGCTGCAGCTATTAGTTCTGCTATCTTGCAGTTCTTATAGTAGCGTTGAGATTGGCCAGATTTTTTATCGTACCAAGCAATCTGTTGCTCAAGCCTATCGTATCCGGAGTTCGGCTCCTCTGGTACTGAGCCGGGAGTTTTATCGTCCATATCCTTTAAGGGCGAACCCTAACCTTATTGCTTATCGGATGAAAGCGCTTCTGGTGAGCCTTTTCTATGTACATCTCTGGATCGAGTATGAAGTCATCCCATGTCACAAGCTCACAGTAGCGGTCATCATCTGTCCAATGACATTTACCATGTGGAATATGGTAGTTTGCATGGAATTCTGAGATTGTTGTTGAATCTCCAACATCTACTGAACTAATTGTTGAGGCACATGGGCTACAGTTTATACTGCCCATGTAAACTGAGCCGTACACAGACGGGAGCACAACCCCCAATATGCCATTACGAGAGTTACCTTCTCCGTTGTAAAGAGATGCTTGGAGTTCCTTCTTAATGAAATATTGTTCATCATCACCTAAATTTCCCGCACTCTGGCTTCCAATTAAGTGAATCGTAACTGTCGAGTCTGAAAGATATTCATCGCGTATGCGACGCATGATATAGTCCTCATCATCTGAATCTATAGGATCATCCAAAGACTTATCGACCATATCGATATCCATAGCCTGGAGCGCTTCCTTGTAAGCCATGTCCTCAGTCTTGAATGATATAAAGCATTTCCGTGCCATAGTCTGAATTTTGCTCCTATCTAACAGGAATTGCAACGGCCAAATACGTCCCTCGGGTGCTCAAAACCCATAGGTATCTCGTGCGTTCGAACCTACCTCAAGTTAGCCGCGAGACTAGGAACGCGATTACGCTCTCGAACCTTACAGGTTCTGTACACCTTGTGGAGATTTCGCTTCGTAACTCGCGAAATCTGCTCACAAGATTTTCGAGTCCTAGACGCGAGTGCCCCACACTCGCTTCTCGCAGCACTGGCAACAAGAAAACCGCCCCGAGGCGGCTTTCTTGCTTTTTGCGCAGTGCTGCGAGACTAGGACTCGAACCTAGATAACATCCTCCAGAGGGATGCGTCCTACCATTAGACGATCTCGCAATATCAAAGCGGCCGGAGCCGCAGTGATGGGGTCACGATACTTGAAAAGAGGTGTTTTTTCAACCTCCTAGGGGACGTTATGGAATTTCTCCGAGGAGGTGCCTGAAAAGATTCCAGAGGCAAGGCATGGGTGGTCTATGAGCGTAGGCGTACTAGCAGTACGACGAAGCGAATAGACGGGACCCATAACGCAGAATGTGGGAGCTTTTCAGGTATCTCCTAAAAAAGTACTAAGCCCTGGCAAAGCCAGGACTTAGTCCAAGTACTGTATCCCGATCCCCCTCCCTCCACCAGATACCTTTTCTAGCCCCTGTGGATAACTACACCCAGACGGCAAGAAGCACACCGATCAACAAAAGCGCGACCAGATAGTAACCGGCAGTCACCAGCAGATACTTGAAACTCTTCCCTTCCCAGAGCACAGGGCCCAATGTTGGAGGAAGCGCGAACCCGAGCCAGCTCCAGAACCCTGCCTGGAGTCCTGCCATGACTCCCGTCGCGCCCGTGTAGGCAGATGAGAACACGAGGACATGCGCAAGCACGTAGGTCATAACGAGCGAACTCAATGCGACAAACGTGTAACTGCGCATCATCGATCTCTTCATGTCCGGCGTTATAACGTCGGGTTTTGCCATACCCACTTCACGCATCCAGAGCTTTCCGAAGAGTGGTCCGTACCAGAGTCCACCCAAAACTACTGCCACGATCATACCCACCACGACCGCCCCGTAATTAATGGCTACATCCATACGAAATGGTTAAGGAATATGCCAAAAGTATACCGCCACAGTATGGCCATTGACGTGTGTTGTAATTTGGGTTAGAATACTCCTATCTCGTTTAGGCCGTCGTGGCCGCAGAAAAGGAGTGAGATACATGGGCTTGAAAGTGGTTATACCTCCCCACGTACTTGAGGAACATCGACCCCAAGTATGGGCGTTCCTGAGCGTCAAAGAGCTTCACCCGAAGCCGCTCTACGGTCGCGAAGGGGCTATCAAAAAAGTCCTCCGCATGGAAGAAGCCGAGGAACTATTGAGCGTATTTCCTCACGCGCCCATTCCCTTGGACCCTAAGGTGCTTGAAGAGCCATTCGTGCTCATCACACTCGATGGGAACATGAACGCGATAAACAAAGCGCGCGAGGAACTCCGTAGGTTTGCCGGCCAGCAGATGGAGGGAGTTACCTGCACGCAGTGGTTCGAAGGCAAATGTCTCAAGGACCGCTCGGGTAAGTATGGGGAATTCCCCGCACACCTCCGTGACCTGATCTTCTATTCGGAAGGAAGACCGGGACAAGACGAGATCATTGAACGACTTTTTCCGGAGCAGAAGCTGCCACTGATGCAAGAAGCAGCATAGATCCTTAGCGCAGGCGCGCTACAAACTAAAACGGCTCCCTCGCGGAGCCGTTTCTTTTTATACTTTGAGGTCAGCACGCTTGGCGGCCGCTTCCATGAATTTCGTAAACAATGGATGCGGGGTGAGCGGACGCGCCTGGAGTTCCGGATGGAACTGGGTACCGAGATAAAACGGATGCTCGGACTTCGGAAGCTCTGCAATTTCCATGAGTACGCCGTCAGGAGATTTGCCGGAGAAGACGAGACCGGCCTTCGTGATGCGCTCGATGTAGTCAGGATTGATTTCATAGCGATGGCGATGACGCTCCTCAACGACCTCCGTGCCATACGCTTCGCGGGCGAGTGTGCCCTCACCGAGGTGTGCGGGGTACACCCCGAGGCGCATCGTACCGCCATACTTCCCTTCTGCAATGAGTTTCTTCTGTTCCGGCATGAAATCCACGACCGGATGCGGTGTCTCAGGATTGATTTCAACCGTGTGTGCTCCTTCGAGCTTGAGCACATTGCGTGCGTACTCGATCACAATCATGTGCATGCCGTAGCACAGTCCAAAGTACGGAATGCGATTCTTACGGGTGTATTCTGCTGCCTTAATTTTGCCCTCGATGCCGGTCTCGCCGAACCCGCCCGGCACAATGATGCCGTCGTACTTCTCGAGCTTCTCTGCATCCTTTTCAGTCACGATGTCCTTTGCATTGATCCATTCGATCGACGCCTTCACGCCCACCTCTGCAGCAGAAAACTTGAGCGCCTCAATAACCGAGAGATACGCGTCTGAAAGCACGAAGTCACCCGTATCAAAATACTTGCCGACAATACCAATCTTGATGACGGGCTTTTCGAGCTTAGTTTTCTCCACAAACGCGCGCCACTCGGAGAAGTCTGCCGCCTGATCTTTCGGAAGCGAGAGCGCATCGAGAAGCAGGTCACCGAGGTTATCCTTTTCAAAATTCAGCGGCACGTCATAGATGCTCTCGACGTCGGGCGCCGAAATAATGTGCTTGGGCGGTACGTTGCACCAGATGGCGAGCTTTTCTTTGCGCTTTGCATCCATCGGCTCCTTGGAGCGCGCAAGGATGAAGTCAGGCTGCACGCCATAGCTGTTCAATTCGCGAACCGCGCTCTGCGTTGGTTTGGTCTTCATTTCGCCCAAAGTGCTGGGGACCGGGAGGTACGACACCATGACAAAGCGCACGTCGTCCGGATGTTGGAGACGCATCACACGCGCCGCCTCGATGAAGAGCGCGTTCTGGAAATCCCCTACCGTGCCACCGATTTCAATAACCGAAATGCGGCTACCGTTGTGGTCGGCGGCCGCTTCGATGCGATGCAGAATTTCGTCGCGCACGTGCGGAATAGCTTCGATGCACTTGCCGCCGTACTCAAGCGCGCGCTCGCGCGCAATAACCGACTGATACACCATGCCGGAGGTCATGTAGTCCTGACTGCCGAGATCGCGTCCGAGGAAGCGTTCGTAGTTGCCCATGTCTTGGTCGGTTTCGAGACCCGAGCGAAGCACAAACACTTCGCCGTGCTCGGTAGGGTTCATGGTGCCGGCATCGACGTTCAGGTACGGATCTACCTTTACCAAGTTCACGTCGTACCCGCGCTGCTTCAGGATGAGTCCCATCGAGGACGCCGCGATGCCCTTACCGACGCCGCTCATTACGCCGCCTAAGACGAATATGTATTTGTGTCCTTCCTTAGCCATACTTAGACGCGAAGATACCTACGCACGGCCAACCATGAGGCCAATGCTCCGATCAACACACCCGAGCCAAACAAAATCCCGAAGATGAGCGCGAAGTGCGACGTGTAGTAGCTAAAGAGATTGAATCCACCGAGGTAGGTCGTGAGGTTTGCACCCATGTACCACGCAACCGGATAGAAGAGTACGAGCGCAATGATGGAAGCGGTAACCCCTGACAAGACACCCGCCACAATGAAGGGGCCGCGAATGTACATGTTGGACGCTCCGACGAGGCGCATGACGGCGATTTCGTCGCGTGCGGTGTAGATTGCGAGGCGTATGGTGGCAAGCGCGATGATCAAGGACGCACCTGCGAAGAGCACCACCACGAGAAGACCGGCCTTTTCCATGGTCTTAATGGCCGCCGTGAGGCGATCGATGATGGCCTTGTTCTGGTAGTAGTTGATGCGGTCAATGATGTCCGTTCCGCCCACGCTCGTAGAGGAGTCAGTCGAGAGATAATTCACGATTGCCTCGTACTGCGTAGGATCATGGGCCTTTATGGCGAGCGAGGCCCCGAGCGGGTTCTCACCGAGCTCCTGAAGCGCCTGAAGCGTCAGCTCATCGTTTGCGTGGCGATCCTTAAACTCCTGGAGCGCCTGGTCGCGGGAGGTGTAGGTGACACCCGCAACCTCGGGAAGCCCCTCAAGATCATCCTTGATCGCGAGAATAGACGACTCAGGTGCTTCGGTCGTGAAGTACACGTTTACGTCCACCTTGTCCTGCACCATGCCAAGCGTGTGCGAAAGAAGTGCTGAAAGGAAGATAAGGAATCCGACGATGAGGAGCGTCACCGTCATGATGAGCACGGTCGCAAATGAGACAGCGCCTGAACGTACAAAATTCTTTCCTCCCGAAGTTGCGATGCGCTTAAGTGTGGTCGTAAACATGAAAATGATTATAGGACGTACTGGCCCTGCGCGTCGTCACGGATAATGCGGCCGCGCTCCATCGTCACCACGCGCTTACCGAGAGAGTCAACGACACCCTTGTTGTGCGTGGTGATGAGGACGGTGGTGCCCACGAGCTCGTTGATCTTTTTCAAGATGTCCATGATCTCGAAGGTGTTCACGGGGTCCAGGTTTCCGGTGGGCTCGTCCGCAACGATGACGTCGGGCTGATTGATGATGGCGCGGCCAATAGCGACGCGCTGCTGCTCCCCACCTGAGAGCTGATGCGGGAAATGCCATGCCTTGTCGGCAAGGTCGACCAGCGCGAGCACATGCGGCACGTCGGAATCGATTTCTTCTTGCGCGCGTCCTGCGGCTTCCATCGCAAACGCGATGTTTTCGTACGCGGTCTTGTGCGGAATGAGGCGGAAGTCCTGAAACACCATGCCGATCTTGCGACGGTAATGATGGAGTGAGCTGCGCGGCACGGCGTGCACATCCACATCTTCAAAGAAGACCGTGCCGTCAGTCGGTCGGTCTTCAGCGAGAAGCATGCGTAGGAGAGTGGACTTGCCGGCACCGGAGTGACCGACGATGGAGACGAACTCTTTCGGAGCAACCTTCAGGGTCACACTATCGAGTGCGGGTGTTCCGTCTCGGTGGATTTTGGTGACCTTGTCGAAATAGATCATAGCGTAAACAACGAGTGTGATTATACCGCACCCTCGGTCGCTGCGTCCATGAATTCGTCCAGCTCACCCGCAAGAACCGCGTCAGGATCATGGGATTCGTGGCCTGTTTCGTGGTCTTTGACCAATTTATACGGATGAAGCACATAGGAGCGCCGCTGACTTCCCCACTCGTTGGCAGTGGACGTCGCGATAGAGCGCCCCTTTGCTTCGGCGTCACGACGTTCCTCTTCTATGCGAAAAAGTTTTGCACGCACGAGCTCAAGCGCCTTCTCACGGTTCGCGAGCTGACTACGTTCGGAGGACACATGCGCCGATACCCCCGTCGGCTTATGCACAATGCGCACCGCGGTCTCGCGCTTGTTGACGTTTTGGCCACCGGCACCCCCGGCACGCGCAAACTGAATATCAAGATCGTCCGGCGAAAGCTCTACCTTCTGCTGGCTACCCAGATGTGGCAACACTTCAACAAGTGCAAACGAAGTCTGACGCTTTGCGTTTGAGTTAAACGGAGAAATGCGCACAAGGCGATGTACCCCCGCTTCCTTCTTTAGCAATCCGTAAACTCCTTTGCCGGTGATTTCGAGCAACACACTACGATACCCACCTTGATCGTTTTCGTTTGCATCGAGTTCCCACACGATCCACCCCTTGCCGCGCGCATATCCGTCATACATGCGACGGAGCATTGCGGCGAAGTCTTCTGCGTCGTCGCCACCGGCGCCCGCAAGTACCGCGAGCGTTGCACTTCCTCCATCAAGCTGATCACCCGTACCACCTTCTTTGAGGGATTGATATTCCGCGACGCGGCTCTGCGCTTCGTCTTTGTCACTCCAGAAATCAGGCGAGGCCATGAGTTCCTCAATTTCTTTCATCCGCTCCTCGGGATTCATGGGTGGAGTATAACGCAAAGCGGCGCCCGAGGGCGCCGCTGACTAATGAGGTCCTTTTGGAGCCGAGGGGGAGACTTGAACTCCCGACCCATTGCTTACGATGCAATTGCTCTACCAACTGAGCTACCTCGGCGTGTTCGTACAATACCGAGAAACCGCTTTGGTATCAAGCCGACTTCTTCGCCTTCCAGAACTTAAGTGCGAGAGAGGTGCCGAGGACCGAGCCGAAGAGATTCACGACCAGATCAACGCCGGTGTTGTAGTAGCCACCCACGTCCGTGTCAGGAATAGAAAGCTTTGCGATGAATTCGATAACTTCGTTGAGTGCGCCCAGTCCGCATGCTGCAAACACCGTAAGGAGAAAAAGCCCGAGTGAATGAAACCCTCCCTTGCGCAGGAAGAAGAATGCAATCAAGGACGCGACGGCAGAACCGAAGGTGTGCACGATTTGATCGAACTTCAGGAACGTAAGCCCGGTCGGATTATCTATTGGAAAGACGACATAGTTGTAGAGCACGTCGCCGTTTATGATGACGCCGCCACCAAGAATGTGGAGAAGCATTTGCAGAGAGAGAAGCCACAGGAGCCAGCTTGGAATGCAGGTCCAGTGCAGCGTGCAAGCCACCATAAGGAGAATGAGCGTGACGGCCGCGATGTAGCCGAGGAATTCGGTGTTCCCGACCGAGGAGAAATAGAACGCGGCGGTCGCAAGGTACGCAGCAGTGAACACAAACAATGGTAGGCGTGTCGGGGTGAGAATTTTCATAGATGAAGGAAAGCTTTAGTGTACCGCGCAATAAGCGCGTCTTCACCCCAGGGCTGCTTTGCGAGGAGTGCCGCCGCTTCCACAGGCGCGTACCACTCAACCCCCTCCTTCTCGGGAAGCGTACTCGAGAATTTCTCATAGAAGGTTTCATCGAAACAGGCAACGAAATAGAGAATAGTCTTTTCGGTGACCGTCCCATCATAACGATCAAACGCCGTGGTGTGGGAACCCAGGTACATACGGACTTCAGGACGCACCCCTATTTGTTCGAGTATGAGGCGGTGCACGGTACGCAGAAGTTCTTCGTCGGTCGTGATCGTCTCGCGCGGAAAGATGCGGGTGCCATCAGAGTCAGTCGCGATAGCCACCCTTCCGTCCTTGTCCGAAAGCAACACGCCGACGTACAAGTGCCACGGGTGATGTGCTTCACCACGCAGATGGAATATCTCACTGTCTTTCATGTCCTTGTAGCTAATACCACTCATCATGAAGAATGTTTGAAATGTTGTGTGCCTAACGAAAATCGCTCCCGTACGGGAGCGATTTTCTATTGTGAGCCGATGGGCAGAATTGAACTGCCGACCTACTCCTT